>NZ_JAOQKH010000002.1:44084-102884 GCF_025567485.1 Porcipelethomonas ammoniilytica
TACACACGGGGCAATAAAATTACACCATAAGTTCGCATACAAGATTTGAAAATTCAACAGGATCTTCAACAGGCATACCCTCTATCATAAGAGCCTGATTGTATAAGAGCTTGCTGTACTTTTCAAGCTTGTCATTGTCAGAAGAATACAGATTTTTCAGTGTTTCAAAAACAGGGTGGTCAGGATTGATCTCCAGTACCTTGTTAGCTTGTACCTTTTGGTCGTTAGGCATAGCGTTAAAAACCTTTTCCATTTCTACGGAAACCTCGCCTTCGCTGGATAAGCATACAGGGTGTGTTTTTAGTCTCTTTGAAAGCTTTACAGACTTAACCTTACCGCTGAGCTTTTCTTCCATGAATTTGAACATATCTTTAGCGTCTTCTTCCTTTGCCTTTATCTCTTCCTTTTCTTCCGGAGTGTCAATGTCAAGGTCGCCGGCGGAAACAGACTTGAATTCCTTTTCATTGTAATTCATGAGCATTTTGATTGCAAATTCATCAACATTGTCGGTAAAGTAAAGAATTTCATAACCCTTGTCCTTGACAAGTTCAGTCTGAGGCAGATGGTCGATTCTTTCAACAGTTTCACCGCATGCATAGTAAATATATTTCTGCTCCTCGGTCATACGTGAAACATATTCGTCAAGAGTTACAAGCTTCTTTTCCTTTGAAGAATAGAACATAAGCAGATCCTTTACAGAATCCTTGTTCATGCCGTAGTTGTTGTAAACGCCGAATTTAAGCTGTAGACCGAATGCCTTGTAAAATTCCTCATATTTGTCTCTGTCATTTTTAAGAAGCTTTGTAAGTTCGTTCTTAATAGTTCTTTCAAGGCTTTTTGCAATAAGCTTTAACTGTCTGTCATGCTGGAGCATTTCTCTGGAAATGTTCAGAGATAAGTCCTCAGAATCTACAAGTCCCTTAACAAAGCTGAAATGGTCGGGGAGAAGGTCTGCGCACTTGTCCATTATCAGTACGCCGCTTGAATAAAGCTGAAGTCCCTTTTCATATTCCTTTGAGTAATAGTCATAAGGCGCTTTTGACGGAATATAAAGCAATGCATTATAAGTTGCAGTACCCTCAGTCTTTGTATGGATATGAAGAATAGGATCTGTATAGTCAAAGAACTTTTCCTTGTAGAAGCTGTTGTAATCCTCGTCTTTAAGCTCGGACTTGTTCTTTCTCCAGATAGGAATCATACTGTTGAGGGTTTCGGTTTCTGTATAGTCCTCATATTCGCTTTCCGTACCCTCTTTCAGACGGCTTTTTGTCATGTCCATCTTAATAGGGAAGCGGATATAGTCGGAATATTTTTTTATGAGGGTCTGGATTCTGTACTGTTCCAGAAATTCATCATATTTTTCATCTTCAGTATTGTTTTTCAAAGTAAGAATTATTTCAGTACCAACTGTATCCTTTGCGCACGGGCCGATCTGATATCCCTCAGCGCCTTCTGAGATCCATTCATACGCCTGATCCGAACCGTAAGCCTTGCTTCGTACAGTAACTTCTTTGGCAACCATAAATGCAGAATAGAAGCCTACGCCGAACTGTCCTATAATATCAACGTCCTCTTCAAGCTTGTTTTCATTTTTAAACTTGAATGAGCCGCTGTTGGCAATAGTACCAAGATGATTTTCAAGTTCTTCTTCTGTCATGCCTATGCCGTTGTCGGAAATTGTTATGGTTCTGGCGTCCTTATCAAGCTTTATGTTAATTGCAAAATCGTCTTTTTTAATGCCGACTTTATCATCGGTAAGGGACTTGAAATAAAGCTTGTCTATAGCGTCGCTTGCATTTGAAATAAGTTCTCTTAAAAAGATTTCCTTATGTGTATAAATTGAATTAATCATTAAGTCCAGAAGTCTTTTGGACTCGGCTTTAAATTCTTTAGTTTCCATTTTTGTCAGCTCCATATATAGTATTTAGCACTCTTTAACTTAGAGTGCTAAATATAGTATAATACATTTACAGAAAAAATCAAGAGTTTTCACAGAATTTACACAATTTATTTACAGTTTAATCACATTTTGCACATTGTAAATCAAGATATTCTTCAAGAGTAAGTCCCATTCGTTTCATTCTTTCAGCGTGAACACGTCCCACGTAACGATAGTGCCAAGGTTCGTATGTAATAGAAGTTATATGCTCTTTTCCTTTAGGATAACGCAGAATAAATCCAAATTTTGCAGCATTTTTATCAAGCCATCTGAATTCTTCCGTATTTTCAAATTCCGGATTTATTTCTCCTTTCCAGTCCATGGTCGAGATGTCCGCAGCCAGTCCGGCATTGTGCTCGCTTTGCCCCGGAACTGCTATTGACTGTGCGGTTTTGTTAAAGGCGTCCTCATAACTCATACCCTGTTTCATGTATCTTTGGATATCTTCGTTAAATAGTCCCTGCTGGTAAGAGATACTTCTGTACGCAGAAAATATCCTCAGATGTATGCCGTCTTTTAAGGCGGCGCAAATCATCTCTTTCATAGCACAGGCAGTTTTACGCTCCAACCGATATCCCTCCATGAGATCAGTCAGACATGGTTTGTAATTTTCCGGCAGTGGGTGATCCTTGTTGATTAACATTAATTTCATTTTAATCATTCCTTTCTCCAGCTTTTTGAAAAAAGCTGGGCAAAAACTTTTATATCGTTTTTAAGTTTAATTAAACATGTTTCATAAGGCTCGACAGGTAAATAAGCTGAGGATTAAGGAGAAAAATTGAAACAAGCTGGGCAAAAACTTTTATATCGTTTTTAAGTTTAATTAAACATGTTTCATAAGGCTCGACAGGTAAATAAGCTGAGGATTAAGGAGAAAAATTGAAACAAGCTGGGCAAAAACTTTTATGCCGTATTTTATTGACTTGATTTTCTTTTTAAAGACTCGCAAAGTTAATTTTGCAGTTCGTCTCTAATTTGATGGATATAATTTATATAAGGCTCGGCAGGTAAATAATTCTTTGGTGCGTTTCTTGTTGCGAAACAAGAAATGAACAAATAAGAAAATTCAAAGAAGCTTGTTTCTTTGATTTGACATCAATTACGATTTATAAAAATGCTTGTTAAAAGAGTTCTCTTTCAATAAATATGAAAAAAATAAAAAAATTAGAACTTACCTATTGACAAAATGAAAAAAATGGTATATAATAGCTATAAAGAACATTTGTTCTATGACTTGAAAAATTAAACAACGTAAATCAATGGAGGTAGATAAATGTCAAGACGTGTTTCATTTAACGCAATGGAGTTTGATTCAAAATTAAGTACCCTTGCATTTTCAGAAGATGAAGAGGAATGTACAGAAAAGAGAGAAAAAATACGTAAAATAATGGCAAGGATAATAAAAAACGATCTTACTGCAAGACAAAGAGAAATAATTGTGCTATACTATTACAATGGAAAGGGAGTGAACGAAATTGCTCAAATACTTAAAATTTGTCCGTCATCTGTTTCCAGAACTATAAAAGCTGCAAGAAATAAAATATTTAAATATATGAGATATTATTTTTTATAAGGAGAATTTATGTGAAAACGCCAATATATGATTTTCTTCAAAATTACATAAACAGCAATACTCTCAGACTTCATATGCCCGGACATAAAGGAAAAAACATTGCCGATCTTTCATATGCTATGGATATAACCGAGATTAATGGTGCGGATAGTCTTTTTGATTCGTCAGGTATTATAGAAGAAAGTGAGAAAAATGCGGCAAAACTGTTCAAAACGGTACGGACATGCTATTCTGCCGGCGGTTCGACGCTGTGTATACAGGCAATGCTTGCTATGATGAAGAGAGAAAAACGAAATGTTATAGCTATAAGGAATGTACACAGAAGCTTTCTTTCCGCATGTGTGCTGCTTGGATTAGAACCCGATTGGATTTATCCCAAGTATACAGCAGGAATCTTATCCGGTCAGATTCCTATGGATATTCTGGAGGATAAACTTAAACGTACTGAAAATTCCTGCGTTTATCTGACTTCTCCGGATTATCTGGGAAAAACGGCGGATATAAAAGAGATATCAAAGCTATGCAGGAAATATAATGCCGTACTTCTTGTGGATAATGCCCACGGCGCTCACACTGCCTTTACAGGAACACATCCGATTGCCCTTGGAGCGGATATGTGCTGTGATTCTGCCCATAAAATGTTACCTGCACTGACAGGAGCGGCATATCTGCATATTGGAAATGAAAGGTATGGGGATAGGGCAAAATCTGCAATGTCGCTTTTCGGCTCAACAAGTCCCAGTTATCTTATTATGGCTTCTCTGGACTTGTGCAACAGATATATTTCAGAGCAAATTGCCGAAGATATAAATACTACTATGTCTGCAATCGGAGATTTAAGAAAAAGAATCAACGGAAAATATACAGTATATAACGGAGAGCCTTATCATCTGACGCTTTTATGTAACGGTAATGATCTGGCAGATCAGCTGAGGGAAAAGAATATTGAATGTGAATACTCTGATAATAATGTTATCGTACTTCTTTTTTCTCCGTCGGATACTCCCGAAGAAATAAAATATATTGCCGATATGCTGATGGAGTGTGTACCTCAAAAGTCCGAAAATACTTATATCACAGATTTTCCCGTTATGGAAAAGGCTATGTCTGTTCGTGAAGCCGCACTGTCCGAATTTGAAAGTATAGACGTGGATAAAAGTGCCGGACGTATATGTGCTGCTGTGAATGTTCCGTGTCCTCCGGCAGTACCTATAGCGGTAAGCGGAGAAATTATAAATGAAAATTGTATTAAAATTTATAAAAACTATGGAATTTTAAAGGTAAATGTGATAAAATAATAATATAATAAGTAAGAGCCTGTTCAGCGCCTTTTTCCGCTAAACTTGAAAAAGATACTGAACAGGCTCTGAAGAAAGGTCGTGCTGCAATATGAAACTTATATTTGCCGTTGTAAACGGAGACGATAGTCAGGCAGTATCAAAAGCCTTGACTAAAAATGGATTTTTCGCTACTAAGCTTGCGTCAACCGGCGGATTTTTAAGCGCAGGTAATACTACGTTTATGATTTGTACGGATAATGAAAAAGTAGACAGAGTAATAGAAATAATAAGTCAGAAAAGTCATAAAAGAAAACAGTTTGTACCGTCTGCGTCATCATATGGAGTCGGAGCATATACAGCGTTTCCGGTTGAAGTATCTGTGGGCGGTGCTACAATATTTGTAACCGATGTGGAACGATTTGAAAAGGTATGAAAAATAAAATTTACGGAAATAAATTTGCGCTTGATACTTTTGAAGCAATGTTTAAAAGCGGACGCCTGCCACATTCGTTTTTGATTTACGGTGAAAAGGGACTGGGCAAAAAAGCTCTTGCCGAATATTTGTCTGCGGCGCTGCTGTGTGAAAAGGGTACCGGTATTCCATGCGGAGAATGCCGTTCATGCCGCAATGCTGAAAAGGGAGTTCATCCGGATATAATTTATCCTGAACACAGCGGAAAGCTTAATACATATACCGTTGAAACCTGCCGTCATGTATGTGCGGACGCTTTTATCGCTCCGAATAACGGCAGCGCTAAGGTATACGTTTTTACCGACGCTGATAATATTCAGCTTCCGGCACAGAATTCATTGCTTAAAATTGTAGAAGAACCGCCGGATTTTGTCTATTTTATTTTTACTGCGTCGTCAAAGGACGTTTTTCTTCCGACAATTATATCAAGAGTTACCTCAGTCGGGGTTTCTCCATGTACTTTCGACGAATGTGCGCAAGCGCTGGGTATAAAAGGCTATGAAAGCAGTCGTATATCAGAAGCTATGGAGAATTTCGGCGGAAATATCGGAATGTGCGTGGAATATCTTGAAAATGAGAGCTTAAGAGTAATTACATCATTGACAAAAAGAGCCGCTGATAGTATAATAAGCAGAGACGAATATAGTCTGCTGACGGTTATGTCCTCTGCCGAGCTTAAGGACAGGCATATGTCTGCGGTATTTCTTGAAATGCTTGACAGGATCATAAGAGATTGTACTGCTTTGAAGTTTAATAAATCCGCATCGCTTATAAGCTGCTATCCAAAGGGAGCAGAGAAGCTTGCAGACAGTATTTCGGTAAAGTCCGCTGAAAAAATTCATAATTTGCTGAATACGGCGGCGGCAGACGTAAGAGCTAATGTAAATTCAATTTTGCTGATGTCCGCATTGTGCGGAGAAATAATAAATAGTTAGGAGAGGGATAAATCCCTGTAAAATATTTTAATATGGTTGAAATTATTGGTGTAAGATTTAAACAGGTGGGAAAAATTTATTATTTTTCTCCAAAGGGTATAAAATTTGATGCCGGCGATCATGCAATCGTTGAGACTGTGAGAGGCGTTGAATGCGGAGAGGTTGTTATTGCTAACCGTAACGTAGACGAGTCTGAAATAGTTCCGCCTCTTAAAGAAATAATTCGCAAATCAACAGCTGAAGATATGAAAATTGTTGAAAAAAATCATGTTAAGGAAAAGGAAGCCTTTGACATTTGTCTTGAAAAAATTGCTTACAGACAATTAAATATGCATCTTATAGATGTTGAGTGCACTTTTGACAACAATAAGATCCTTTTTTATTTTACTGCGGAAAACAGAGTGGACTTCCGTGAACTTGTAAAGGATCTGGCTGCTGTTTTCAGAACAAGAATAGAACTGAGACAAATCGGCGTAAGGGACGAAGCGAAAATACTTGGCGGACTTGGTATCTGCGGCAGGGAATTCTGCTGTAAAAGACATCTGGGAGAATTTCAGCCTGTGTCTATAAAAATGGCAAAGGAACAGGGACTTTCACTGAATCCTTCCAAGATTTCCGGCACATGCGGACGTCTTATGTGCTGTTTAAAAAATGAGCAGTCGTCATATGAGGAGCTGCTGAAAATAACTCCTAAGGTGGGAGCGTTTGTAAAAACTCCGGAATGCAAAGGATATGTGGAAGAAGTGAATCTGATTACCGGTAAGCTGAAAATCAAACCGGAAAAAACAGACGTGCCGATTTATGCCGACAGAAAAGATGTTAAGGTTATTAAAGATGCTGAAATAAGAGTAAATAAGGAAGAACTTAAGGCGCTTAAGGATCTTGAGAAAAATTAAGGGAATGCTTGCGCATTCCCTTTGTTCGTTTTCTGTCGAGCCTTATATAAATTATATCCATCAAATTAAAGACGAACTGCAAAATTAACTTTGCGAGTCTTTAAAAAGAAAATCAAGTCAATAAAATACGGCATAAAAGTTTTTTGCTTACTTTTTTTCAAAAAAGTAAGAGAAAGGAGTAAAAATGGAGAATAAGCGTAATTATCAGCGTGAGCTTGACGATATATTAAAACGCATTGAAAAGAATGAAAAAAAGCCTGTTTTGCTGCTGCACAGCTGCTGCGGACCATGCAGCAGTTATGTGCTTGAATATCTTACGCAGTATTTTTATATAAAACTTTTTTTCTATAATCCAAATATTCAGCCGGCTGAGGAATATAACAAGCGACTGGAAGAACAGAAAAAAATCATTGATAGAATGAAGCTTGCAGACTGCGTTGAACTGATCGAAGGCAAATACAATTCCGCAGATTTTTTCAGTGAAGTAAAAGGACTTGAATCTGAACCAGAGGGTGGGAAACGCTGTGAAGTGTGTATAAAAATGAGAATGGCAGAGGCTGCGAAAGCCGCAAAACTATATAATGCAGAGTATTTTGCAACTACTCTTACGGTAAGTCCACATAAAAATGCGCCGTTTATAAATAAAACGGGCAATGAGCTTTCAGAAGAATATGGTATTGCTTATCTTGTTTCCGATTTTAAAAAGAAAAACGGCTATAAGCGTTCTATTGAGCTTTGCCGTGAGTATAATATTTATCGACAGAATTACTGCGGGTGCGTTTTCAGCTGTCAAAATCGTACGGATACTGATAATATATAAAAAAGCGGACTTTTAACGTCCGCTTTAGTTTTTATTTATTCATACTTTGTTCTGCAAGATATCTTGCAATTGACGCAGCGTCTAAGGCTGAAATTTTGCCGTCTTTGTTAAAATCGGCATGGGACGGTAATTCGTTTCCTTTTTGTTCCGCAAGCATTTTAGCGATAAAGGCAGCATCCATGGCAGTTAATTTTCCATCACAATTAGCGTCTCCGGGAATAAAATCAATGGCGGAAAATGTTAAATCTATAGTTTTATTATTATTTTCACCGGATACGGTGCTAAGGGGTTTTTCAAGTTCTTCATCAGTAAGAGTAATTTTATATGTGTATTCGGTACTGCGTTCCGTATAGTCGCTGTCTTCAATAATTATTTTATCCGTATAATAAACCGGTTGGGACTCGGCGTATGTAGGAATACCGATTTTAACTATGTAGTCACCTTCGTATTGTCCTGATTCGTAGTTAAAATTGTTGTATTCCAGATTTAAAACAAACGTGTCTGATACATGGACCTCATTGGTGTGAATAACTGTATCATACACAAGATAACCTTCAGTCGGAAATTCGGGAGTACGTTTATATATTGAAACATAAGTGTCTCTGTCTGTAGTAGTGATAATATTTACTTTTCCGCAGATGTTGTCAGGCTGGTCAGTAACAGGATTTATTATTTTTTCAGCCGCACCCGCAGATATTCCCGTAAGCATAATTGTACCCGACGATAATATCGAACAAAGTGTTTTTATTATTTTAATTTTCATTTTAACAGGCCTTTCATTATTTTTTAAAGTTTGGTACGGCAAAACCGTAGATGCATGAATCATCTATACTGTAAGATTTGGTTCTGCATGTATCGCTGCTGTTGCCTTCTACTGTGTAGACATAACCGTTTTCATAATAGTCTACGATTCCGATATGGTCGGCTACTCCGTCCGGTTCCCAGTCAAAGAAAATATAATCTCCTGACTTAGGGGTATAAGATCTGCCTTTCCACTGATTATGCGCTTTGAACCAGTCGATTCCCACCTTGCAGGATATAAAGGACGGAACGCTACCGCTCTGGACATATCCGCACTGATATGCACACCATGAGACAAAGCATGCGCACCATTCAATACGGTAATTGAAGCCGTACCATGTCCAGTAAGGTTCGCCTCCTACGTTTCCGAGCTGTGAGAGCGCTTTGAGTACTATTTCATGATTTCCCTCTGTTGCCATAGCTCCGTTTGAATAAAAAAGATAGTCTACATTGTCAATTCTGTGTCTGTAGGTAAGCATAATTCCGTTTGAATCAAAATAATATTTTGTGGTGTTGATTGTTTTCCAGCCGGTATGCTTTTTTCCGTCGTCATTGAAATAGTATGTATTTTCTCCGATTACAGTAAATCCGGTGCACATTGTGCCGTTAGTAGCGAAATAATATTCGCCCGTTGAAAGCTTCAGCCAGCCTGTAAGCATTCTGCCGTTATCGGAAAAGTAATATTTGTGGTTGTTTATGGTCTGCCAGCCGGTTTTCATTTTACCGTCAGAGCCGAAATAATACCGATAATCGCCTATTTCAGCAAGACCGGTGACCATTGCGCCGTCTTTGCCGAAATAATATGTGCTTCCGTTGATAGCTTGGAAACCGGTTACCATTTTACCGTCGGAATTAAAGTAATATTTATTATTGCTGACAGTCTGCCAGCCGGTTGCCATATAGCCGTCTGTGTTAAAATAATATACGTCTTTTTCAACGGTTATCATTTTGTCCGCAGCCCATGTACCGTCATTGTAATAAAAGCATGCTTTTCCGTTATCGAAGGACTGAAGTCCTGTCTTAATAGCTCCGCTTGAATCAAATCTGTAAGGACGTGAATCTATATACTGTTCTCCGGTATATTTGCCGATAGTATTATCGGTGTAATAATATGTTCCGCGATAATTTATCCAGCCGTAAACAGGTTCAGCGGTTTCATAATCAAAGTATACTCTTAAACCTTTTATAGTCTGCCAGCCTGTATGTACTTTTCCGGCTGGTGAAATTATGTACCATGTTCCGTTAATGTCAATAGGAGTCTGGTTATCGTCTCCGGTAATCAATACGCCGTTTTCGTCACAGCAGTACATGTATCCCTGACACTTGCCGAATCCTGTCTGCATTATACCGGTATCTTTAAAAATGTAGGTTTTTCCGTCTATTTCATGCATGCCGATAAGCTTGCCGTACTGTTTGTCGTTGTAATAAGTATTTCCCATATAGGAGATCCAGCCGTAAACAGGACTGTGAGTTTCGCTGTCAAAATATGTTCTTATTGAATTTACTGTCTGCCAGCCTGTTTTTAATGCGCCGTTAGGTGCAAAAAGATAGGATTCACCGTCTATTTCAACGATACCGTTTGCCGGAACGCCGTCAATATAGTAGAACCACCTGTTATTTTGCAAGCTCCAGCCGTCGGTTGATTCTGATGCAGATGTAGTTTCTGAGGTTTGCGGTTCTTCCGTAATATCGGTTGAAACGGTAGTTTCAGCCGCCGTTGTTTGAGCAGGCTCAGATACTTCGGGTATGGTTTCTTCGGTAATCGCCTCTGTAACTTCCTGTGTGACAACGGTTTCATCGGCATATGCGCTGAAGCATAATGCTCCTGCGGAAATTATTACTGCCGCTGCTGCCGGAAGAAATTTTAGAAATTTCATTAGCTGTAGATCACTCCTTGTATAAAAATAATATAATAAATATTATAACATTTTTCAACAAAAAAATCAATAATTTGTAAGTAAAACAACCTGATTTTTATAAATTCGGTATCTTGCCTCGGAAACGCCTGAGAATTTATGTAATATAGCGAATGGAACGCCCTTTCTTAAGGACGTTCCATTTATTTTGCTATATATTAGTATTTTCTTTATTTTTTTGTTTTTTTCTTGAATTGGTTTTTGCTTTAGCGGCAGCTCTTGCCTTGGCTTTTTCCTTAGCGGCAGCTTTTCTTTCAGCTTTTTTGTATGCTTCTTCAAAGAAGAACCGCTGAGCGTCGACAGGCGGATTGTCGTTTACTTTATAGACATAAGCGCCGTCTGGCAGCTGAATTCTTGCCTTGACATTATCCCTGAGAAGTATTTCAAACATATTCCATAGACGTTTTTTTATTTTTTCATTGTAAACGGGAGCAGCTACTTCAACACGTCTTATAGTATTTCTTGTCATATAATCGGCGGAACTGATATATATTTTTCTCCTTTTTTCAGTACCGAAAATGTAAATACGGCTGTGTTCCAGATATCTGCCGACTATACTTGTAACAGTAATATTTTCTGTAAATCCTTCAACACCTGCAATAAGACTGCATATGCCTCTGATTACCATATCAATTTTAACTCCTGCCTGAGAGGCTTCAATAAGCTTGTCTATAATTGTTTTGTCGCAGAGCGAATTGATTTTTATACCCACATAAGCTGGTTCACCGTTTCTGGCAAATTCAATTTCTTCATCGATCATTTGGAGAATAGGGTCACGCAGAGCCAGCGGTGCAATTAAAAGATGTTCGGATTCTTCTATCAAGCGGTTGTTGAGCAGTGCATCAAACAGTCTTTCAGCATCTGTTCCTATATCCGGATTGGCAGTCATAAGGGAAAGGTCGGTATAAAGAGCGGAGGTTTTTTCGTTGTAATTACCCGTGCCGATTTGAGTGATATATTCAGTTTTCTGACCGATTTTTCTTGTGATCAGCAAGAGCTTAGAGTGTACCTTTAAATCTCTGGGGCCGTAAATGATATTGCAGCCGGAATCCTGTAAGCGTCTTGACCAGCCGATATTGTTTTCTTCGTCAAAACGGGCGCGGAGTTCAACCAAAACAAGTACGTTTTTGCCGTTTTCGGCGGCGTCGCACAGCGCTTCTATGATCTGACTGTTTTTCGCAAGACGGTAAAGGGTGATTTTAATATCTGTTACCTTTGGATCCTTTGCCGCTTCGTTCAGCAGCTGAATAAAAGGCTTTATAGATTCATAAGGGTAGCTCAGGAGAATATCACGTCTTTTTATTTGGGGAATTATATTCATAGTTTCGGCTATGCTTTCGGATTTCTGAGGTACCAGCTTGTCGAATTTAAGAGAAGGATCGTTGCAGATATCTGCAATGTCTCCGGCAAAGGACAAATCAAGAGGAGTTTTAAGATAAAAAATATGTTCTTCATTTAATTCAAGCTTTTTGCATAGGAATTCCAGTGCGGGCTGACTGAAAGTTTCAGATAGCTGAAGACGTACCGGATGAAGTTTTTTTCTTTTTTTACATAGTTCTTCCATAACTTCTCTGAAGTCCAGGTCATGATCGTAAAGACCTTCTTCAACGGTTATGTCTGCGTTTCGGGTAATTCTGAAAAGTGTTTTGTCAATTATTTTGTAATTTTTGAATACGTTAGGAGCATAGTGAAGAATAAGATCTTCCGCCAGAATAAACCGTTTTCCGCCGTTAAGCAGAATTACTCTGTTGAACTGTCCGCTTGCAGGGATAATGCCGATTTTTATATTTGATTTGGACTGAATCTGCAAAGCACAGTAAATTTGTTTATTGTTGAGGAAAGGAAAGGGAGTTTTTTTATCGATAATAAGGGGGGAAATAAGAGGTTTTATTTCCTTTTTAAAATATGCTTCGAGGTATTTTTGCTCTTCGATTGAAGCTGAACGGAAATTAACCTGTTCCACGCCATGCTCCATCAGTTCAAGCATTATATTTTTGTAGGCTATATCTTTCATAGGTTCAAGTTCGTTGACCTTGTCAAATATGGCCGATAACTGCTTTTTTGCGGTCATTTGGGTTTTGTTGTCTTTCTTTTTCGGATTGACAAGCATCTGGTCGTAAAGAGAGCCTACGCGTACCATAAAAAATTCATCTAAATTACTTTGAAAAATAGCGGCGAAGTTAAGTCTTTCCAATAGCGGGACTCTTTTGTCCTGCGCTTCTTCCAGAACACGTTCATTGAATTTCAGCCAAGATAGTTCTCTGTTTTCATAAACTGCTGCTGTCATAATTTTACCTCCGTTGTTGCGATTGCTGTACAATTGTTATATTACTTATATTATATAATAAATACCGGATTTCGTCAAGAATTAATGTATAAATTTTCTTTGAATTTTACGTAAAATTTATGTAAAATGCACTTACTTTTTGTAAAAAAGGTAGTAAAAAACTTTAATTTCATTTTAAATTTTACAAAATGAGGCATGACAGGCAAATAAATGAGAAATGAGGCAGTTTAAGGCTTGGCAGACAGGGAATAAAAATATAACTTATTTAATCTGCTGTTTTAAGTTCTGTATTGGGATAATAGTGTTCCAGAATTTCCTTGTATGTTTTGCCTTCTTTTGCCATAGCATTTGCTCCGTACTGGCTCATGCCCACGCAATGTCCGTAGCCTCTTGTGGTAATTTTGAAGCCGTCGTCATACTCAATATCAAACGATGCAGAACGCAGTGAAAGAGCCGCACGTATTTCCTGACCTGTAACTGTAAGATTACCCGCCTTTATTTCCAGAACTGTATTTGACTTGCTTTTTGAAACGTCTGAAAACCATTCTTCTGGTTTATCTCCCAGTTTAATATCGTCAAAGGCGTTTTCAAGACGTTCTTTTACTTCGTCCGCAGTATATTCATATTCTTCCATATATTTGGGAGCTTCTGTGTCATAATCACTTTCGACCGGTATAAGATATTCGACTTTGCTTCCCCATACGTTTTCGGCGCTTTCTGTTGTTCCGGAAGACATAGAATGGAAGGCGGCTATAATAGGTTCATCTTCATAAACCAGTATTTCGCTTTCAACGTCTGAAACGGCGTTTTTAATTTTTTCTATATACTGTTCATAATTGTCGCCATAATACTGTTTTGCCTGATTTTCAGTAAAATATGCCTGATATTTACTGCTGTCATTGGAAAAGTAAGCACCGTTTAGCTCTTTGTCCGGAGAAGTCAGCGCCTTTTCTTTCTGACGCTGCGCATATGTATGAGCAGCGACAGCCTGGGCTTTAAGAGCTTCCGGTTCAAAGGTAGCCGGCATTTCAGCGCAGACTGCTCCGACTACGTAGTCAAACACTGAGATTTCTTCTACTTTTCCGGTAGTGATATCCAGGACTTTAAAGCTTTCCTGATCGTCGCTGGCGGCTTTATTTTCCTTTTCATTTTCTTTTTTTGAATTTTCAGACGACTCTTGAGCTTCCGTCTGTTTTTTAGTTTCTTTTTCAGAGTTTTTTGATTTGTAAACTGCCGCTGTCGGTTCGGCTGCCGATGTGTGTCTGAGTTCGGATACTGCAAGCGGAGCAGCGGGAACGGTAACAAGAAGTGCGGCAAAAATAACTGCTGCGGAAATATATGATTTCATATATATGACCTCTTTTCTTTTTTGTCTTAATTAAAAATATGAAGCAAAATCAGAAATTATATGTTTCGGCCGTTAAAGTTGACATATTTGCTGAAATCGGTTATAATAAAATTTAAATATAATAGAATGGGAGTGAGCATGTGAATAGTTTTAATGAGAATAACGGTATTAAAAGATTATGCAGCGACTTGTCCGAAAATTCCAAAATTGATCCGAAGCTTTACGACAAATTTTATGTCAAAAGAGGTCTCAGGAATAAAGACGGTACGGGAGTCGTGGCGGGAATCACCAATATCTGTAATGTACATGGCTATGTTGTAAATGAGGGTGATGTAGAGCCTATAGACGGAGAACTGATCTATCGCGGCTATAGTATTAAGGAATTGGTTGCAAACGTTGAAAAGGAAGATCGTTTCGGTTTTGAAGAAATAGCTTATCTTCTGCTTACCGGACGCCTTCCGTCAAGTAATGCGCTTAAAGGCTTTTCTGCGTATCTGGCTGAAAGAAGAGAACTTCCTCAGGGATTTGTAGTGGATATGATACTAAAGGCGCCTTCAAAGAATATTATGAATAAGCTGGGAAGAAGCGTGCTTGCCCTTTATTCTTATGACGATGAATGTGAAAATCACAGTATTGAAAACGAAATGCGCATAGCAATTGATCTTATTGCAAAACTGCCGGTTATTATGACTAATGCGTATCAGGTAAAGAAAAGTCATTATGAAAATAAAAGCATGATTATGCATCATCTGATCAAGGATTACAATACGGCGGAAACAATTCTTTCTCTTTTGCGTATGGACAGGAGTTTTACAAAGGAAGAAGCGCAGCTTCTTGATACTATGCTTATGCTGCATGCCGAGCACGGAGGAGGAAATAATTCTACTTTTACATGCAGAGTGCTTACTTCTTCGGGTACTGACGCTTATTCCGCATATGCTTCTGCAATAGGCTCTTTAAAAGGTCCTAGACACGGAGGAGCTAATATTAAGGTTATGCATATGCTTGACGATTTTAAATCTAATGTAAAAGACTGGGAAAATGAAGGTCAGGTTGCCGACCATATGAGAAAGGTACTTAATAAAGAGGCGAACGACGGCTCCGGACTTATTTACGGTATGGGACATGCAGTTTATACCCTTTCCGATCCGAGAGCGGTTATCCTTAAACGCAAGGCTTTTAATCTGGCTAAGGGCAAGGATATCGAAGCTGAATTCAGACTTCTGGATACTATTGAAAGACTGACACCGGAGCTGTTTAAGGAAGTAAAAGGAAGCGATAAGGTCGTATGTGCCAATGTGGATATGTATTCGGGTCTTGTTTACAAAATGCTTCGTATTCCGCCGGATTTGTATACGCCGCTTTTTGCAGTTTCGAGAATAGTCGGCTGGGCGGCTCACAGAATTGAGGAGATCCTTACAGGCGGAAGGATAATTCGTCCGGCATATAAGGCGGTAGCTAAAACAAGAGACTATGTACCTATTGAAAACAGATAAAAAACTGTAGTTTAAACTCAAAGCATAGGAGGAAGAATGCAATTGAATAAAATAAAATTTATAATAATGCTTTTCCCTCTTTTGCTTACGGGGTGCTCGCTGAATACTTCTATAGACGCTCTTTTGACGCCTCCTAAGCTGAGCGCTCAGCAAGAACAGATTTACAGCGCTCTGAAAAATTATACCGGTCCCAATATCAGTTTGAAATACCCCAGATCAGGCGAGAATCTTTCCGCCTTTATCGTAGACGATATTGATAACGATTCCCAGGAGGAGGCAATAGTTTTTTACAAGAAAAACGCCATTAAAACAGAAGATAATTCCCTGCGCATAAATATTCTTGACCAGGAGGATTCAGTATGGCGGTCGGTATACGACCGTGCTGCTGACGGAAATGAAGTTGAACAGGTTATGATCACAAAACTGGGAGAGCATGACAGGGTTAACATAGTTGTCGGTTACAGCCTTATAAACCAAAGTGAAAAGGTTGTGAGCATTTACGATTATTCCGACGGAAATCTGAATACTACATTTGAAAATAATTATTATTCCCTTTTTGACGCCGTAGATTTAAACGGCGACGGGAAAAAAGAATTTTTTACCGTCTTGAACCAGAGTGCTTCCCGCAGGGCGTCAGCCGCAGTTTACTATCTTGCCGAAAACGGCAATTATCTGCGTTCATCGGTTGAGCTGAACGAAAGCTATACAAATTACAGAAATCTGACCTACGGTGAATTTACCGATGATTTGAAAGCGGTTTATCTTGATGCGGAAACAAGCAGCGGAACTATTGTAACTGAAATACTTTCTGTAGACAGTGAAAACAATCTGTCTGTTGTTTTTAGTCCCGATCTTGAAAAGGAGGAGACTATGCGTCCGTCTGCTTATGAAAGTACAGATATAGACGGAGACGGATTTGTGGAAATTCCGGTTCCTGTTTCCTGTCCGGGATATGACGAATCCGAAGATGATCGGATATTTCTTACTAAATGGTATGAATTAAAAAACGAAAAGTTGGAACGGAAATATCTGAGTTATATGACTATTACCGACGGATATACTTTTATTATTCCTGAAAAATGGTACGACCATGTAACCGTTATTGTCAGCTCGGTTGATAATGAAGTAAAAATATGCAGTTATGATAAAGATCCTGAGGACTGCGTTGAAATTTTAAGAATAAAAACCGTTTCTGAAAGTGCAGAGACTGATAAGCTGTGGAATGACGGCTATGATCTGCTTCATTCAAGAGGCGATAAAATGTTTTTTATAAAAGTAAATAAGGAAAATGAATTTGTGGATTCGCCGGCGGAAATAATGATGAAATTCATTTTTGAGGATTAACGGCGGAAGGGAAATGGAGTCTTTTATGAAACGTATATTGGTATGTGAAGACGAGGATACGATACGTGACTTTGTGGTTATCAATTTAAAGCGTGCAGGATATGAAGTGCATGATGTAAACTGCGGAGAGGATGCATTAAAATTATTTGTTGAAGAAAAGGGAAATTTTGACATAGTACTGCTCGATATAATGATGCCGGGAATAGACGGATTTACAGTATGCAAAAAGCTTCGTGAAAAAAGCTCTACGCTGGGAATCATAATGCTTACTGCAAAGGCACAGGAAATGGACAAGGTAAGCGGACTTATGATGGGCGCTGACGACTATATAACTAAGCCGTTTTCACCCTCCGAGCTGACCGCAAGGGTAGACGCTATTTATAGGAGAGTCTGCATGAGTTTCGTTAAAGAGGACGAATCGACAGTACTTGAATCCGGTCCTTTCAGTCTGAACCTTAAGAGCAGGACGGTGTCAAAAAACGGAAAGCCTATTGAGCTTACGCAGGTGGAATATCAGATAATGGAGTACTTTTTAAATAATAAAAATACAGCTCTTGACCGTTCAAGTATTTTGGCTCATATCTGGGGCGATAATTATTACGGTGACGATAAGATAGTCGATGTAAATATAAGACGAATAAGAATGAAAATAGAGGATGAGCCTTCAAACCCTAAATATATTCTCACAATTTGGGGGTACGGCTATAAATGGAATGAGAAATAATTTAAACGGAGTTGCGGGTTCATTGGGTAAGAAAAGCATAACAAAACGTTGGCTGCTGAATAATATGGGAATAATCCTTATGATCATGATGGTACTGGAAATGATCCTTATTTATGTGGTTCAGAACTATTATTACAATTCGGCAAAGCAGTATCTGACTTCGAAATTGAATGCTGTTACCAGTGTTCTTTCACTTTATGCTGATGACGGCACCGTTAATTTTTCGTCAGAAGTGAGAAATATGGTTGAAAATTTTTCGGAAAAAGATAGAATGGAACTTATGGCAATAAATTCAAAAGGGAAAATCTCCATGACGTCCTCCGGATTCTCTCCTGACGCCGCAGTTTATATGTCGGATTATGAAGAAGCTATGAAAGCCGAAAATAAATACGGATATTACGTGGGCAAACAAGACAGCGGCGAGAGAATCATGGCTGTTACATATTCAATTTCTTCAATGAACTCCGAATACAGTGCGGTCAGAGTGGTGGTCTCGCTGGCAGAAGTTGACTCTGCCGTTACCGGATTTATTGTGATTTTTACAGCGACCTGTATAGGAATACTTCTCCTTCTTGCATTTACCGGATTTTATTTTATCGGTTCCATTGTAAAACCGGTTCAGCAGATAAGCGAAATAGCGGCAAAATTTGCAAAGGGAGATTTTTCCGTAAGAATAAAGCATGACAGCGACGATGAGATCGGCGATCTGTGTACGGCGATCAATCATATGGCAGACGAGCTTTCCAATGCGGACGCTATGAAAAACGAGTTTATTTCTTCTGTTTCCCACGAGCTCAGAACACCGCTGACAGCTATCAGAGGCTGGGCTGAAACTATCAGGACAGAAAGAGATCCTGTAATTTTCAAAAAAGGTATCAGAGTCATAACAAACGAAACTGAAAGACTTTCCCAGATGGTGGAGGAACTTCTTGACTTTTCAAGAATGCAGAGCGGACATTTTACCTTGCAGCAGTCTGCTATGGACGTTCTTGCCGAGTTAGGGGAGGCTGCCCTGATTTATGCCGAAAGAGCAAAGATCGAAGATATAACCATGACCTATGAAGAACCGGAAATGCTTCCGGTAGTTTACGGAGACAAAAACAGAATACGTCAAGTGTTTATCAATATTATTGATAATGCGATAAAATATTCCAACAGAGGCGGAACAGTAAAAATAGTTGCCGGAACATCTCCTGAGGGAGATATACGGGTTACCGTTGAAGATAACGGCTGTGGGATCAGAAAATCCGATCTGCCGAAAATAAAAACAAAGTTTTATAAAGCAAACCATACTAAAAAAGGTTCCGGTATCGGTCTTGCAGTCGCAGATGAAATTATTCAAATGCACGGGGGTACGCTTACTCTTGAAAGCGAAGAAGGCAAGGGTACCAAAGTTACTATAACTATTCCTCCGCAGAAGACGGAGGATAAATAACAGTCCTGTATGGACGGAAAGGCAAACGCAGATGAGTGAGAAAAATCAGCAGCATAAGTCAAAAATAGGCGGACAGGCTCTTATTGAGGGTATTATGATGAACGGGGTAAAAAAAGGCGCTATGGCGTGCCGTCTGCCGAACGGTGAGATCGATGTAGAGATATGGGATAAAAAACCGGTTACCGCATGGTACAGGAAAACTCCTTTGATAAGAGGAATTTTCAACTTTGTTATTTCTATGAAAGACGGTTATAGCTGTCTTATGAAATCTGCTGAAAAACAGATGGACGACGATGAAGCGGAAGAAGACGAAAAGCTCAGCGACAAGGCAATGAATGCTATTATGGGCGTAGTTATGGTTTTAAGCCTTGTAATCGCTGTGGGACTGTTTGTGTTCCTGCCCAAATGGATAGTGAATTTTGCTGATGTTCTGACTGTCAACAGATTTGTCCGCTCATTAGCTGAAGGTATCATAAAAATTATAATTTTTATAGGTTATCTTGCGGCTACTGCATTGATGAAGGACGTAAAGCGTACATATGAGTATCACGGAGCGGAGCATAAAACTATAGCATGCTTTGAAGCCGGACTGGAGCTTACTGTTGAAAATGTTAAAAAGCAGGTTAGATTTCACCCCAGATGCGGAACAAGCTTTATATTTATTACTCTTATTATCAGTATACTTGTAATGTGTCTTGTGCCGTTTACTGTGGTATGGCAGCGTGTGCTTTCAAGCGTTATTCTTCTGCCGCTTATGGTGGGGATATCCTATGAGCTGATACGTATTGCCGGACGTTATGAAAATATTTTTACAAAAATTCTTTCAGCCCCGGGACTGTATATACAGCGTCTTACAACCAAAGAACCGGACGATAAGGAAATTGAGTGCGCTATTGCCGCTATAAAGCCATGTATACCTGATAATCTTGAGGAGGATAAGTGGTGACCGCTCCGGAGCTTTATTTTCATGCAAAAAAAATATTTGAATGCAATAATATTGAATCTGCGTCCTTTGAAGCTATGTGTATTCTGGAACATGTTTTCGGAAAGAAACTTTCAGTACTTCTTCTGGAAAAACCAACCGCTTCAGAGGAGCAGAAAAATACCGTCAATAATTTAGCGTACAGGAGAATCAGCGGATATCCACTTCAATATCTTTTAGGAAAATGGGAATTTTTCGGTTTGCCCTTTTATGTAGGGGAGGGAGTTTTAATTCCAAGACAGGATACTGAAACTCTTGTTGAAACGGTACTAAAAATCAAACTGCCTGAAAATCCTAAGATTTTGGATCTTTGCAGCGGCAGCGGTTGTATTGGGGTATCTCTTGCACTGAATATAAAAAATGCCGATGTTACTGCCGTTGAAATTTCAGATAAAGCGGCTGAATACATAAAGAAAAATGCAGAACTCAATAATACTGACTTAAATATAGTCAAGGACGATGTTATGTCAGAGAAAACGGCGGAAATATTCAGCGGAATTGATGCAATAGTCTGTAATCCGCCTTATCTTACGGCTGAGGATATGAAATCCCTGCAAAAAGAAGTAACATTTGAACCTGAAACTGCTCTGTTTGGAGGTAAGGACGGTCTTGATTTTTATAGAAGCATTACAAAAATCTGGAAAGATTGTCTTAAATCAGGGGGTATTCTTGCCTATGAGATAGGTATGGGACAGGAAGACGCCGTTATGAAAATACTTGAAGAAAATAATTTTATTAATATAGAAATGACAGAAGATTTATCCGGAATAATACGGGTTGTCCGTGGAGAAAAAATTTAACGGAGGAATACAAAATGGCAAAATCAGACTTAAAGAAAAAAGTAAAAGCGATAGCTGTTCCAGTAACTAAGGACGAAAAGAAAAAAGCACTTGAAAGTGCCATAGCTCAGATAGAAAAGAATTTCGGAAAAGGAGCTATAATCAAGCTCGGTGCTAATCAGACTATGAAGGTTGACGCTATTCCTACCGGTTCTATGGGATTGGATCTTGCTTTGGGTATAGGCGGCGTTCCAAGAGGACGAATTGTTGAGCTTTACGGTCCGGAAAGCTCAGGTAAAACAACTGTAGCACTGCATATTATTGCAGAAGCTCAGAAACAGGGCGGAGAAGTTGCATTTGTAGACGTTGAACACGCTCTTGATCCTAAATATGCGGCAGCTGTGGGCGTTGATGTTGACAATCTTTTAGTGTCACAGCCTAACAGCGGTGAAGAAGCTCTTGAGATCATGGAAGCACTTGTAAGATCCGGTGCTATTGATGTTGTGGTACTGGACTCTGTTGCGGCTCTTACTACAAAAGCTGAAATCGACGGCAATATGGGGGACTCCAATGTAGGTCAGCTTGCAAGACTTATGTCACAGGCAATGAGAAAGCTTACTCCGCTTCTTTCAAAAACAAACTGCGTTGCCGTATTTATTAATCAGATTCGTGAAAAGATCGGCGTAATGTACGGTAATCCTGAGACGACTCCGGGCGGACGTGCTTTGAAATTCTACTCATCTGTAATTATTGACGTCAGAAAAGGAGAACCTATAAAGAACGGTACTGAACTGATAGGAAACCGTACTAAGATTAAAGTTAAGAAAAATAAGGTGGCTCCGCCGTTTAAGGAATGTGAGTTCGATATTATTTTCGGTAAGGGTATTTCAAGAATGGGCGAGGTACTGGATATTGCAGTTGAACTGGATATAATCAAAAAGAGCGGTTCTTGGTTCAGCTATGACGGAAAAAAGCTTGGTCAGGGACGAGATAATGTTAAAAAGGCGCTTGAAGAAAATCCTGAAATGCTTAAAGAGATAGAGCAGAAGGTCATGGAAAATAAGGACGCACTTGAAGCTGCGGCAAGTACTGTTTCAAGTAAAAGCAAGCTTGAGGAAGCGGCAGAAAATGCAGCAGGTACTGAAGATATAGACGAAATTGTAGGCAGTATGACAGACAGCTTTGACGACATTGATCCCGTTGTTAACGCAGAAGACGATTTTGAAGAATTTACTCCTGCCGAATAAAATATAATGGTAATTACAACGCTTGAAAAATATAAGGGTGAAATGTTCTGTGTTATAGCAGACGGTAATAAAAGAGCTTATCTTCACAGGGATATTATAAGCAAATTTCAGCTTCAAGAGGGTATGGAAATAAGCAGAGAAAGGTTTGCAGAAGTACTGTTTGCATCGGAACTGAGACGTGCGGCAAGGAGAGCCATGTACCTTATAAATGAAAGGGAATATTCTTATATCGGACTTTTTGAAAAGCTTATCAAAAACTATCCGGAGGATATCTGCTATAAGGTAGCTGATATGATGGCGGCAAAGGGGTATGTAAACGACCGCAGATTTGCTGAGGGACTGGTCTATAATTATGCACATTGTAAGCTTTATGGTCCTAAAAGAGTTCGTCAGGAGCTTTTTAAAAGGGGTATAAGAGGACGTGTTGCCGATGAGGCTGTTGAAAGCTGTTATAATGGTCTGTATGATAGATTGGAAGTACTTATAGAAAAGAAGTATGCCGGATATCTTGAAGATTCGGAAGATTTAAAATCAGTTAATAAGGTTAAAAACGGACTTGTAAGAGCCGGATATGACTATGATGACATTAATAAAGCTATAAAAGATTTTTTGGAAAAATAAGGAGGGCAGTTTATGCCTATTAAAATCGGAATGGTTTCTTTGGGATGCTCCAAGAATTTGGTGGATTCCGAAAGAATGCTTTATAAATTCAGAAAAAGAGGATACGAACTGGTAACAGAGCCGGGACTTTCCGATATTGCAGTTGTTAATACCTGCGGGTTTATTCAGTCTGCAAAGGAGGAGGCAATTGAGACTATCCTTGAACTCGTTAAGCTTAAGGAAGAGGGTACTATAAAAAAGATCGTTGTGACCGGTTGTCTTTCCGAACGCTATCAGCAGGAAATGGCAGATGAGTTTCCTGAGATCGACGCTGTTGTTGGTATCGGCGACCAAAAAGACATTATTGATATCCTTGATCATGTTCTTGCAAACGAACGAGTTGTTCATTTTGACGACAAGATAAATCTTCCTGTAACCGGTGAACGCATTATTTCTACTCTTCCTTTTTTTGCTTACTTAAAAATTGCAGAAGGCTGTAATAACTGCTGCACTTACTGCGCAATTCCGAAAATCAGAGGCCCTTACAGAAGCGTTCCAATGGAGGAAGTTCTGAAGGAAGCTAAATGGCTTGCTGAAAACGGCGTAACGGAAATCATAGTTATCGCTCAGGATACTACCAGATATGGCGAGGATCTATACGGCAAATCAAAACTGCCGGAGCTTTTGGAAAAGCTCTGCGGTATAGACGGTCTGAAGTGGATTCGTGTGCTTTACTGCTACCCTGAGAGAATTACCGATGAGCTGTTGGAAGTAATAGCAAATCAGGAAAAAATAGTAAAGTATATGGATATTCCTATACAGCACTGCAACGGCGAAATACTTAAAAGAATGAACCGCAGAGGTGATCGTCAGTTTCTAACGGAACTTATGAAAAAGATAAGAAATAAGGTGCCTGATATTGTTATCAGGACAACGCTTATTACAGGCTTTCCCGGTGAAACACAGGAACAGTTTGAAGAGCTTGCAGAGTTTGTAAAGGATATGAGGTTTGACAGACTGGGTTGTTTTGCGTATTCACAAGAGGAGGGGACTGCGGCTGCTTATTTTGACGGTCAGCTTGATGAGGAAATAAAAACTCACAGAGCGGATATTATTATGGAACAGCAGCAGCTAATCAGTGAGGAAAAGAATTCAGAGAAAATGGACGGCGTATTTGAAGCGGTTGTTGAGGGTTTTGATAAGTGGGCTGAATGCTATTTCGGAAGAACTGCGGGAGACGCTCCGGATATTGACGGAAAGATTTTCTTTACCAGTGATGAAAAACTGGAGATAGGTCAGTATGTTACGGTTAAAATTACAGATACTTTAGATTATGATCTTATCGGAGAGGTGATATCCAATGAATCTTCCAAATAAGCTTACCCTTTTAAGAACGGTTCTTGTTCCTGTATTTCTTATTTTTGCATTGATTGACAGTATTCCGTTTAATTATACGATTGCACTTGCAGTTTTTGCGGCGGCGTCAATTACTGATGCTTTGGACGGTCATATTGCAAGAAAAAACAATTTAGTAACAAGCTTTGGAAAATTTCTTGATCCTCTTGCGGATAAAGTACTGGTAGTATCGGCACTTGCGGCATTTGTTGATCTGAAAATAATAAGCTCTGTACCGCTTATCATAATAGTAGCAAGAGAATTTATGGTTTCCGGACTGAGACTCGTAACTGCCGGTAATGGTATTGTTGTAGCGGCAGGATTCTGGGGCAAGCTGAAAACTGCGTTTACTATGGTTTCTGTTGTGTTTATTTTAATTTATCTTGCTGTTTCAGGCGATTTTGAGTGGTTTGGACTTAACATTTCCAATAAAATCAATGATGTGTGCGATTATATTATTCAGATATTGATCTGGGTTTCGACTGCTCTTACTGTAATTTCCGGTCTTGTTTATCTTAAAGGCTACTGGAAGTATATTGATGCAGATAAATAACCTACTTTTTTGAAAAAAAGTAGGCAAAAAACTTTTATATCGTTTTTAGTTAGATGATATAATTAAAATAAGTCTCGACAGGTAAGTACAAAGAAAAGTAAAGAAAAAATTTGAAAAAAAGTAGGCAAAAAACTTTTATATTGTTTTTAGTTAGATGATATAATTAAAATAAGTCTCGACAGGTCAGTAAATAGAAAAATGAAGAAAAATTTGAAAAAAAGTAGGCAAAAAACTTTTTTGTTTTTAGTTAGATAATATAATTAAAATAAGGCTCGACAGGTAAGTAAACTAAAGAATGAAGAAAAAGTTGAAGCTTTATGTCAGTTATGAAAGGACTGGAAGAAAAGTGAAACACAGAATAATCTGCAATATATCACTTGCAGCTGTATTGGGATATAGAATTTATTTGATACTTAACAGTACACAGTATGAATCATTTTACAGCGGAACTTACAGTGGCAAAATAGGGACAGAACTTCTTTTCCGCTTTTTATGGCAGTGGCTGCCGTTTATCGTAATTGCAGTTGGATTCTTAGCCAATTTTTTTAAACATCCAGTTGATATAGCTATTAACGGTTTATGTATAGGATTAAGCATGTTTTCATTTTTTTGTGAAGGATTTTTATTCATTACAGATTTATTTGACGGCTATACTCATGATTTTGTTAAACCGTCGATTAATATATTTATTGTTATTATTTCTGTTGTTTCAATTGTTTTCAGTGCAAAGGAATATGAAAAAAAGAAAAAAGCCGGTTTACTTAATAATAAAAATACTTAAAGCGCTTATGATAATCATAAGCGCTTTTTTACAATAAAGTATAATCTCTTTCAAAGAGTTCCTCATAGATTTGTTTTTTTAAAAACCCTTCCGGTACTTTTTCAAGAAGCTTGTTTCTGATAAATACCTTGCTTTTCTGAGGATAACGAGGCATAAAATTGAGTGCAAGAATGTGTGAAAGTTCACGCTTCCAGAGCAGTTCCATTTGCTTTTTCAATTTAAATTTAGGATTTATTCCGTGAGGGCGAATAAGCTCGACTTCCGTACCGTTTTCAGTTTCATATACGCAGAAGATTCCCCAGTAATCAGGGACATGCTTTTCCACGCCTTTGCGGTGCTTTTTACCTACAACTACATAATTCCAATCGAAATAGAGATCGTAATTTTTCACCTGTGAAGAAAGCCGTGTATAAGAGTCATTGTCGCTTTTAATTTCAAATCCGATAAGACCTCTTTCGGTAACTGCATAAATATCGGCTCTGGATGTATTTATCGGTACTTCTTCAAAGGTACGGTGTTTACCGTAATTGTAATCAAGGTAGAGAAATAATGCCTCTCTTATGCCGGGGTCAAGCATTACAGATTTTTACCCATTTCATAAGCCTTGTTCAGTATGGCTTCAATATTGCTGTCACCGCCGATAATAAGCTTATCAGTCAGTTCCATACCTTTACCTGTAAATGTACTCAAGTACCAGTCATAGGTAGCGGGATATTTCGAATAATTTTCAGGAGCACCCTGTGCAAAAATACCGGCAAGCTTTATTCCAGGCTGAAGACGGGAAGTCTTGTCCGGATTGTTCATGCAGTAATGCCTGTTCATAAATGTGATCATAGGTCCTGCAATATTTGCATAGTAGTTAGGTGAGGTTACAAGCAAAGCCGAGCATGAACGCAGTTCACCGTAATATTTCTGCATGTCATCCTGTATAACGCAGTCAGTACCGTTTCTGCGGCAGCTTCCGCAGCCGGTACAGCCCTTGATATTCATATCATTTGCTCTGAAAATGACTGATTTGTATCCATCTTCTTCTGCACCTTTTATAAACTCCATTGCGGCCTTTTCAGAGACGGAGTCCCGTCTGGCACTTCCTAAAACAACAACTAATTTTTTCATTTATAATACCTCCGAAAAAAGAACGGCAAAAACCGTTCTTTTTAAAATAATCATTCAAGATCTACAATAGTCTTTGATACTGATGAAACATTTTTAATAAGCGTTTTGAAAATACCCCAGACGCCCAGACCTGCAAACAGTATACCGATAAGAATATTTCCGACAAAAGTTTTTATGTAATGCGAATCCTCAAAAAGCAATGACATATATTCAGGAATATCCGACCATTCACCATAAAGCGTTCCATTACTTATATAGTATGCCAATTGGATTCCGTCGCCGAGGAATTGTGCAAAGACAACGCATATTATAACAAGCAAAGCCATAATTGGAATTACTGATTTTTTTACTTTTCCGCCAAACATGGTATACCCTTTAACTATTGCTGCACCTATAAGTGCACCCAGCCAGCCTACGAACCAGCCCAAAGCGTAAACGACAGCCCACGGAATAGCTGAAACCAATCCGAAAATAACACTGCCTAAAAGACCTTTTCCGGCGTTTGATTCAGAATTTTTAAATTCCTCTTCTTCGGCTTTAACATTGTTAATAAGTGCCTGTGCACATGCACTGTGCATACAGACTGCGTGACCGCCCAGAAGTTTTTTTACTTCGTCTCCCTGCATAGGATTACCGCATTCAGGACAAATACTTTCCGGTGCACCAGAAGCTGCTACTATTGGCATAAACCAGTCAATAAAAGGTTCAAGACGCTTCATTATTCCCATTGAAACTACAAATCCTATGCTGATATAACTGTCGTTTACGTCTATAAAATCTATTTTGTACTGCTTCTGAGCGTTTGCGCTGTTTAATGCTTCAAGGATCTTACTTTTTACATCTTGGTTGATAACCGTTGAAATGTACAGTTCCCTTATCATTCTGCCGTTGTTAATATCCCTCAGTGTAACAGTATAGCCGTTTAAAATGCCGTAGCAAATGTTATGTGAAATTTTCATTCCCTTTTTAACAGCCAATTTTTTTAAATCTGAATTTACCACCAATAATCCCTCCATTATTTTAATATATTTATATTAACACATTTTAATAAATATGTCAATATTCGACATTAAAATAAAAAAAGAACATCTTCATAATCGCTTATAAAGACGTTCTTTTTATAAATAGAATTATTCAGCAGCAGGTGCTGAAACAGGACATGTACCAGCACAAGCGCCGCAGTCAATACATGTATCAGCATCGATAACGTACTTGCCATCTCCTTCTGAGATAGCTCCAACTGGACATTCACCAGCACAAGCGCCGCAGCTGATGCATTCATCTGAAATTTTGTATGCCATTATTAACACCTCCGAACGATTAATAGAGCAAATTACTTTACTCTCTATTAATATTCTATCATATTTTTAAAAAAAAGCAAGAGTTTTTTTAAAATTGATGATTGACAAATTCTTTATAAAGGTATACTATAAAAAAGGTAATTTTAAAGTTAAGGGTGATATAAAATGATCATAGATTTTCATACGCATGCGTTTTCTGAAAAAATCGTAGAGAAGGCAATGAGTAAGCTAACAGCTACTTCAGGTATGAAGCCGTATACAGACGGAACAGTAAACGGACTTCTTGAAATAATGAATAATTCGGGAGTTGATAAATCGGTAGTTCTGCCTATTGCTACGAAACCGTCTCAGCAGAGGATTGTAAATAGTTGGGCAAAGGAGATAATGTCCGACAAAATATATGCTTTTGGGAGCGTGCATCCTGATGCAGAGGACGCTCTTGAAGAACTTGACAGAATAAAAGAATCGGGGCTTTACGGTGTTAAGCTGCATCCGGATTATCAGAATTTTTTTGCTGATGATGAGAAGGCATTTCCCATATATCAAAAATGTTCTGATCTTGGTCTTATGATCGTTTTTCATGGAGGCTATGATCCAATGTGCGATGTTATTCATGGTAGTCCTAAAGCATTTGCAGAAATTCATAAGAAATTTCCGGATCTTACTATGGTACTTGCTCATCTGGGAGGAATGTACCGCTGGGAACAGACTGAACGTATTATTGCCGGAACAGACGGTAATGTTTATCTTGATGTAAGCTGTATTGCAGGAGAAATCGGACAGGATATTCTGAAAAGAATTATTGAAAAGCATGGTACAGATAGAATCTTATTTGCCAGCGATTGTCCGTGGGATGATCCGGCAAATGAAATAAAAATGATTAACGCTTTGGATATTTCTCAGGAGGATAAGGAAAAAATATTTTATAAAAATGCTGCCGGACTGCTGGGAATAAAGTGCTAAAACGACCTTTTTTATACTATTGACTAATTATTTTTATTATGTTAAAATATCTCTATACATTATTGATTAAAGGAGATTCCAAATGAAAAGATTTTTTACGGGTATTATAGCGTCGATCGTTGTAGCCGCTGCTTTTACAGGATGTAATGAAGTGAAAAAAGAAAATTATGTTACCTATAGTACTTCTGACAGCTCAAGCGTTCAGCAGAATAGTAATGATAATACAGATACTGATTATCCTGAAACCGCCGATTGGTCAACGCTTACATTTGGTATAGATTCAGTTTTTTATACGCCGGAATTTAATTACAAGGATCTTACTGATATAGGTTGGTCCTTTGACCCCTCTAATTATGGATTAGAGGATTGTACCTTGAATTCTGAGATTAGATTATCATGCGATGTTTATTTGAATCATGAGGGCGTTGACGAGGGCGTATTGGCAGTTGGATTTGCAAACGTCGGTCAGGAAGAGGTTCCGCTTGCAGATTGTCAGATATGGGCTGTAAAGGTTGAAATAAAGGATAAGACAAATTATCCTCAGTTTGCAGTTCCCGGTAACGTAAAATGGAATGCGTCAATAGATGACGTCAAAGGGGCACTGGGGGAACCGTCTGAATCAAACCGTGACGAATCGCAGGGTTCTACAGAATTGATTTACAATAAGGACGGAGCATATATAGTTCATTATTATGTCTATGACGACGGCGGAATGATGAAATTCTGGATTGAAAAGTATTAAAATTAAATGGAACGCTTTTTATTGAAAGGCGTTCCATTTTTATTGATTTCAGCTTTCGTATTTTCTTACCCGCAAAGGAATACTCAGTTTATCGGCGATTTCCTGAGCTGCTGCAATTTCTTCGCTGCCGATTACGTCAACTACTGTAAAAACAACTGTTTTAACATACTTTTTGCAGTCGATAGCAAATCTTTGCATTGCTTCAAAGGATTTATCGCCGAATGAAGGACGTGTGACTTTTAAATATTCTTCCTTTGTTCCTGCATTCAGGCTTATTGAAACAATGTCGCAAAGTCCTTGAAGCTTATAAGCAACAGGTTTGCCGTGAATAAGGTCGGCTAAGCCGTTGGTGTTTAATCTTATTGGAGGACCGTCGTTTTTCTTTATAAATGACGCTGCGGCAGTCAAGGAGTCAAGTCTTTCAGTAGGTTCGCCGTATCCGCAGAAAACTATTTCTTTATAATTTTTGAAATTGTGTTCTTTCAGCGCTTGTATAATTTCCTGATCTGACGGATCATGTTCCAGCCACAGACTGTCTGAGCCGTATGCGCCGTCGCCGTTATTTCTGATACAAAAGGTACAGCTGCATGGACATTTGTTTGTCAGATTAACGTATAAATTATTTCCTACCTCATATACTATTGTCATAGCCATAATAATTTTTTCCTTTCTGTTTTAAGATAAAGGACGGCATAAAGCCGTCCTTTTTTATCTTTTCTTTTTCTTTTTGCCGTTTTTATTTTTAGAATTGTTTTTTGCAGAAGCAGTATTAATATTAGTTCCCTTATTTACTGTTTTTATTTCAGATTTTTGATTTTCGGATTTATTTTCTGATGAAACAACAGTCGGATACATTTTTGCACGGTATCTTTCAATAAGAATTTTATTGTTCTTTTTATCATATCTGTAAACAAATACAATACAGATGATACCGATCAGCAATGCGCCGAATCCGGGAATAAGTCCCGGAGGAGTATAAGTCATTTCAACAGTATGATCTCCCGGTTCAAGTTCAATACCTATAAGCGCTTTTACCAGACAGATAGGCTCGACCTTTTTGCCGTCGACCTTTATTGTCCAGCCGTCCTCGTAAGGAATGCTTGTCATCATTATCTGATTTTCTCCGGCAGTAATTGTACCCTTAAGATGGCGGCCGCCGTATTCGGTTAAATTCCACTGATTCTGCTTGATTTTATCTATATCCTGCTGGAAAAGTTCCTCGTCAAAGGTGTAGAACTGGAAATCCTGTACGACTGTATATTCGTTTGCGACAGTCATTCTGAGTTCAAATTCCTGTCCTGGGGCGACATCTCCCAGATATGAGCTGAGATTAATAGTATGATAGTCATGATTTTCAAAATATGCACTTACGAATCTGTGGTTAATATATTCACCGTTTTCATCTTTTTCGGTACTTAGCCACAGGTTAACTGATTTCTGGACTTCAGTATTTAAGAACATATAAATAGGTTCTTCCGACGGAACGGTAATATGCATATTTACTGTAGGATCTCCCTCGCCGGCAGTATACATTGTCTGCTCTGCCGTTGCTGTGTTGTAAGGGGAAGTTGTAACGTTATTTAAAATAAATGAGTTGGGGTCAACGTCAATTCTTTTGAAGTATTCATGGTAGCTGTCAAATGTTCCTTCATTAAGATTTATGTCGGTATATCCGGCAATTGTACTCATAAAAATATTTTGACTTGTAAAAATATTGCCGTTTCCAAGCTTTTCAACATATCTTATATTTGAATCGGACATATAACCCAGCGCCAGCGCATTAGGATTCTGATAAACGTCAATTACAGTATCTTTGCCGTTTTCATCAACATAGTTATAGGCGAAAACAGGTTCATACGATTCATTGGTAAGGCGAACTGCATTATCATCTCCTACGGTATTTCTGTCCATGGAGTATTTAATACCGAGAAGAGAATCGGAAATAGGTGTATTTCCGTCATATCTGGTATAATATGTACTTGCTGAATATCCAAGGGCTTCTATAAATTTAAGAAGCGGAGCGTTCATAACGGAGCTTGAATGGCTGATGCCTCTGAGTCCGAAAGCGGAATTATCGTTTACTGTTCTGTGGAAGGTTTTTTCAGCTCTGTAAAAGCTTGGGTCATAATTATAGAGCTGCTGGGTAACTTCACGTCCGTTATTTATAAAATTATACCATGACGTATGAGTTGAATATATAAGATCGGCATCTTCATCTTTAAAAGTATTGTAGCTGTTGTAAATAAGTTCCCCGCCTGATACGGCTAGAATTATAACAGGGGCGGTTACTGCCATAAGTTTTTCCTTGTTTCTGAATGCGATTATGATAAGGCAGTAAACCACAGCCAATACTCCGGCTATAACTATTTCAGTTGTTGTGAGATGTTCTGATTTTCTGGATACGGCTATTGCAAGGAACGCTATAACACAGAACAGCGAACCTCCGATACCGGAAGCCTTGATTCCGTCAAGCTTTGAAAACGCCGCCGCACCCATAAGGAGCAATACGAAGGAGAAAGTAAAGGAGTATCGGAACGGCAGCCAGTTAGGAACCTGAAAACCGTGCCATATAATGTCCAGAGGACGAATGTACATGCTTAAGAAAAGTACTGCAAGAAGTGCGGAATATCCGATTTTTTTGTTAAGTGAAATTTTATTGTTCAGATAAAAAATCGGGAGCAGTAAAACGGTAAGCATACCGCAGTAAATTTCCGGCAGTCCTTCAGTATCTACAGTATCATACTGTGCTGGAAGCAGCTGAGGTAAGAAGTTCAGCGGCGAGAACTGTGTTGCAAATGAGAAATCCGGAGTTGAGAATTCAAATTTACCAAGCTGAAGAGCTTTGTAAACCGGGATTATCATGAATGCCGAACACAATAGAGCAACGCCTGTACTTCCGGCAAAGCGCAGGAAAGTTTTCCAGTAATCATTGGCTTTAAATTTTCTGCCGATTTCATTTCTTCCTGAAAAGATATAGAAAACAAAATAAAGAAATGTGAAAATACCTACGATATATCCGATATAGAAGTTGGAAATAAACATAATTGCCAGAGGAATTATGAAATTCAGCTTTCTTCCGTCATCTACAAGATATTCAACCCCAAGTATAATAAGAGGCAGCAGAAAAACGCCGTCTAACCACATAGGGTTCATAGCCTGAATTACTCCGTAAGCGCAAAGTGCATAAAGAGTGGAGAATATAACAGTCTGAAGCGGAGGCATTTTCTTTGATTTTTGCAGATAATAACTGAAAGTTACCCCTGCTGTACCCAGTTTTGCAAGTATCATTATCTGTAAGCTGCCCAACAGCATAGTTCTTGGAAGAAGCATTACAATAAGAGTAAACGGACTTGCAAGGTAGTAACCGATAATTCCGATATAGCCTCCTGAAAGGTTTCTGGACCAGTTGTATAGAATACTTTCTTCTCCCCAGAATGCATCACGGAGAGCTTCAAAGTAATAAACATACTGACCGTTAAGGTCTAAAACCAAGACCGATTCCTCACCGAAAGGATAAACTTTAAACATAGCGTATGCGATATACATTATAATTACAGGTATAGCAAACGCCAGAAAATATAATTTGTTTCGGATAAACCAGCCGCCCAGAAAGCTGAAAAAGTTTTTGAAAGACAATTTTTCTTTTGGGACTGACGGTTTATTTTTTGCTGTAGATAAACCAGCCATTTTGTTCCTCCTTATTTTTTACAGCCAACGGCTGAAATTCATAGATATTAACTATTATACAATATTTTTGTTCATTTTACAATAGGAAATGAAAAAATCTACAAAAATTATAACAAATAAACTGGTTTTTTATCATTTTAGATTGCATATTTCCATAAATCTATTTAACGCATCTTCATTATACTGTGCATAATCAACATTCATCGGCTTTATTTTACCGTTTACAAACATGTTTATGCCGGAAAGTATTCCCTCAATATCGTCAGGCACGAGCAGTCCGCCGTGTTCTTTCATAAATCCTCTCGGACCGTCAATGTCTGTTGCAAAAACAGGAATGCCTAAAGTGTCTGCTTCAAGCAGAACCAGACCCAGTCCTTCGTATCTGGACGGCAGCATAAATAAATCGCATTTATTCAGTACAGGCATAGGATTTTCCATTGATTTGATAAGAATAATTTCAGCTTTGCAGCTTTCGGCGTATTTCAGCGTTTCTTCGTAAAGCTCTCCTCTGCCGCCGATAATAATAAGACAGCTTTCTGAATGACTTTTATAAAATTCCTCAAAGGCGTCTATAAGACGTATATGTGCTTTTTCTGTGGAAAAGCGTCCTATTGTTATAAATTTCAGTTTTTCGGACGCAAGTAAATCCTGAAGCTGTTCCAAAGTTACATTTGATTCCGTTTCCTGCTGAAATTCTATGGGAAGACGTGATTTTTCCAGTACTCTCTCATAATTGTGGCAGTTTGGGACAACAGTGAAATTTTCACCGTTTCCGCCGCTGATTTCCAGTGCGGAGCGGCGCATGTCCTCTGTTACAAGCGCAACAGTATCGTATTCACGGTACGCTTTTTGCAATGTTTTATAATGTTGATTTTTTCTTAAATTTATTTCCTCGGTCATATTGTTGTGCACATATATGATGCGTTTTCCCTCAAAACATCTGAACATATTTATAACGCCGTATTCATATCCCGTAAACTGAATAGCGCAGCTGACATCTGTACTTCCGAAAAGTCTTTTCCATTCTCTTTTATAAAGGCGGTCTATACGGTTTTCAATAAAACGGTTAGAAATATTAAGTTTAAAGTAAAGTATATAGCATAAAAATTCACTTATTGTATACTGAGTTTTTCCCGACATCGGAATACAATGAAATTCATTCGGAATCTTTTTGAGATTGTCCGGAGTTTTTCTAACCGACTCTTCACGGTAAGTTATATAAAAATTATCTGAAAGGTTTTTAAGTCCGGAAAGCAGACTCAGAAGCGAAGCGGTAAGACCGTTTTGAGCAAGAGAGCCGGAGTAAATAAGTGTTCGATTTTCATTTTTATAAATACATTTTCCTTTTGGGTTGTTGCCGCTGAGAATTTTATTAACGGTTTCCGAACCGCCGTTTATAACAGTACCTTTATAAATACCGTTAAGCTGAAAGTTTTTTATTATTTCCGCTTCTGTTTTGCAGTCAGGACAGATAATGTAATCCGACATCAGAAGTGTTCTCTGCATTTTTCCGAAGAAAACGGAACTCTCATATTTGGGTAAGCAGATGATTTTTTGACCGTCTTTTTTAATAAAAAAGTCCGGAAGAACTCCGGAGGTAATTATAAATTCACAGGAAGAAAGATTTTTAAGAGACATTTTTTTGAAAATCGTAATATTTTTCAGGCAATCATTTGAAATGTCGCTTTCGCCGTACAGCAATGCAGTTTCTTTGTTTATTTCCTTTTTCAGCATACGCTGATATCGGCTTTGTAAAAATATACTTTTTAAAAGTACGGATATTGATCTTAAATTCAAATTCTGCTCCTTTCTCCTACTTTTTTGAAAAAAAGTAGGCAAAAAACTTTAATATCGTTTTTAGTATGATGATATAATGTTGTATAAGGCCCGACAGGTAAGTAAACAGAGGATTAAAGGAAAAAATTTGAAAAAAAGTAGGCAAAAAACTTTAATATCGTTTTTAGTATGATGATATAATGTTGTATAAGGCCCGACAGGTAAGTAAACAGAGGATTAAAGGAAAAAATTTGAAAAAAAGTAGGCAAAAAATTTTAATATCGTTTTTAGTATGATGATATAATGTTGTATAAGGCTCGACAGGTAAGTAAACAGAGAATTGAAGGAAAAATTTGAAAAAAGCTTATAAAACTTTTCATGTTCATTTCTTGTCTCGCAACAAGAAACGAACCAAAGAAATGCGTCCTTTACTTTCTTTCATGTGAAAGAAAGTAAAGCAAAGAAAAACTTTGTCCGTCATTTTGATACTGAACTAATTGGTCTCCCAGTAAAAGGCAAGACTTCTCATCTAAAATTCACACCCCAGTAAAATGGCGGCAATTATTTCTTAGTCTTTTCAATTATTGTATTCACGATTTCGATTCTATCTGAAAAATTTAAGGATTTGAATGCTTTGAGCATTTCTATTTCCATTTCGTCTTTCGCTTCATGTGCTACATGATGAATGTCTGTCCTGCCAAGCAAATAATCTACAGAGCAGTCGAGATAATCGGCGATTTTTGCTAAATTATCCGCCTTTGGCATTGAAGTTTTATAATTATCAAGAGTTCTGTCTGATATACCAAGGGTATTATACATTTCTTTTTGTTTTATATTTCTATTTTTTAAAATTTCTTTTATTCTTATGGCAACATCGTTCGATTTATATGCGTTTTCTATAATCAATCACCTCTTTTTTTATAATTCATAATTAAATGATAAATTTATCACTTTCGGTTGACAATTCGATAAATTTATGGTATGATATAATAAAGTGATATTTACAAGAATATAAAATCCCATAAAAATGTACAATTAATTTTAATTATACCATCATTTGATTCAGACCGTCAATAGCTGAATCAGGATTTATTTTTTAGCTTTTCATGTATGATGTTCATGATATCTATTTTGTCTGAAAGGTTCAGTGATTTAAAAGCTATTGCAAATTCCGCTAATAGTTCGTCATGCTGCTCTATTTCATTAATATAATTATTTTCATTTATAACATGAGACTGATTGGTTCTGCCGAGTAAATAATCTACGGAGCAGTTAAAATAATCTGCTATATTTAACAGTATATCTCCCCTGGGGATTGTTCCGTTTTTCCAATGTGTAGCTGTTGCATTTGATAATTTTAACTTTTTACATACTGCATTTGGTGTAGTACCATGTGATTCACATAATGCATAAAAGATATTCCAGAACATTAAAACCTCCATTTATTAGCAAAATTCTACATAAATTTAGTTCGGAATTTGTGAAATTGTACAAAACCTAATAATTTGTAGACAAAAGCGTTGACATCTACAAAAATGTAGCATATAATTATAGTTAGTCATTGATACGGACAAGAAAACCTAAATTATATTTCTATTTTTTACCTGATTTTAATTATAACATTAATTGGATTAGTCCGTCAATAGCTTAATTTTATAAGATCGGAGAATGAAAAATGTTGACAAACAGAGAATTTGCCAGACGATTTAAACAAATAAGAATGCAAAGCGGCGCTTCGCAGATTGAAACGGCGAAAGCGATATACCGTAATGAAAATCATATAAAGAATATTGAAAGCGGAGTGACATTACCAACAATGAGAAATTTTTTTAAATTGTGTGATTTTTTTAATGTTACTCCACAGACTTTTTTTAAGAATGAAATTAAGTCTCCTTTTCTGAGATTAAAACAGCTCAGGGAGCAGCGGGGTATTACACAAATTAAGCTTGCGTTAGACTTGAATTTAAATCAGAACAGTATAAGCAGATATGAAAGCGGAGAACGTCAGGCGGATTACTCTACCTTAGTTCTTCTGGCAGATTACTTTAATGTTTCCGTTGATTATCTTTTGAATCGTACTAACAATCCGATATTTAATGAAAAATGATAATTTTATTAAAAAGACTTTGCGAGTTTTCGCCCAGCCTTTTTCAATTTTTTCTTCAATCCTCTGTATAATTACCTGTCGAGCCTTATAAAAATCAAATCATCATACTAAAGACGAAATTAAAGTTTTTTTGCTTACTTTTTTTCAAAATTTTTTCTTCATTTCTCTGCAAAGTAACTTTGCGAGAGTTTATAAAGTGTTTGAAGTTGATGAAATCCGGCATAAAAGTTTTCGCCCAGCCTTTTTCAATTTTTTTCTTCAATCCTCTGTTTACTTACCTGTCGAGCCTTATAAAAATCAAATTATCATACTAAAGACGATATTAAAGTTTTTTGCTTACTTTTTTTAAAATTTTTTCTTCATTTCTCTGCAAAGTAACTTTGCGAGAGTTTAGAAAGTGTTTGAAGTTGATGAAATCCGGCATAAAAGTTTTCGCCCAGCCTTTTTCAATTTTTTTCTTCAATCCTCTGTTTACTTACCTGTCGAGCCTTATAAAAATCAAATCATCATACTAAAGACGATATTAAAGTTTTTTGCTTACTTTTTTTCAAAAAAGTAAGCGGTTGACAAAAAGGAAGAATCTGAGTATAATATAGTATAGTTATATAATTAAAGACGTAGCAGTCAGAGTAGCCTTTTCGGACGCATTGCAGAGAGTTCTGTATGGGTGTGAGCAGAATATGCGAGAAAATGTGAAGTGCGGCTGTCAGTTCGGGGCAGGAACGGAATTCTTTCTGAGTATTGCTCTGCGTTTTTCCTCGTTACGGAAATCAAGCTATAAATTAAGAGTGGAACCGCGGACTATCCGCCTCTTGACCTTTGCGGGCAGGAGGCTTTTTTTATACGATAAATAATAAAAAGGGGTGATCAAATATTGTTTAAACAGTTGAGAGAAGACATTGCTCTCGTAAAAGAACGTGATCCTGCGGCAAGAAGTTCGTTTGAAATATGGCTGACCTATTCTGGACTTCATGCTGTTCACAGTTACAGACGGGCTCACTGGTTCTATAAGAAAAAGATGTTTACAATAGCCAGAATCATTTCGCAGTTTGCAAGATTCCGGACAGGAATAGAAATTCATCCGGGCGCTAAAATAGGAAAAGGACTTTTTATAGATCACGGTATGGGAGTTGTAATAGGCGAAACTGCCGAGATCGGCGACAACTGCCTTATATATCAGGGAGTGACCCTTGGAGGTACGGGCAAGGAAAAGGGCAAAAGACATCCTACCTTGGGAGACAATGTAATGGTAGGGGCAGGTGCAAAAGTTTTAGGACCGTTTAAAATAGGAAACAATGTTAAAATTGCTGCAGGAGCCGTAGTGCTTGAAGCTATTCCCGATAACTGTACCGCAGCGGGAGTTCCGGCAAGAGTTGTAAGAAACAATGGCGCTAAGGTATGCAAGGAGCTTGATCAGATCCATATTCCCGACCCTGTAGCGCAGGAAATGTGTTCTATGTATATGAAGATTGAAAAGCTGCAAAAGGAAGTGGAAAAGCTTGAAGCTGAAAGCTGATTGGAAGTTTCCGAAGATTCATATAGGAATGCGTATCTGGAAAACGGTAATAGCTGTATTTATATGTGCTGTTTTGGGAATGATCTTTAATATCCATCCATTTTACAGTATGATTGCGGCGATTTTATGTATGCAGGCAAATACCAGCGAAAGTATTAAAAAAGGCGTGGTAAGATGCGTGGGTACTTTTATCGGAGGAATGGCGGCGGTATTGGTACTGCTGATAATCGATTTTACTCCGCTTGTGCCGTTTTCTTTTTTATATTATATTTTAATATCGCTTTGTATTGCACCGGTCATTTATCTCACGGTTTTATTAAACCGTGAGTCCAGTGCATATATATCCTGTGTGGTATTTTTAAGTATCGTTCTATCTCATTTTGACTTTGAGAATCATTATCTTTTTGCTCTTCAGCGTATGCTGGAAACTGTTGCAGGTATATTTACGGCTGTAGCTGTTAACAAAATTATAAGAAATCAAGATAATAAACAGGAAAGAAAGGAATCTTGAACTATGAAGATATACAATACGTTAACCGGTCAGAAAGAGGATTTCAAACCTATTGAAGAAGGAAAAGCGGGTATTTACGTTTGCGGCCCTACTGTTTATAATTTTATCCATATCGGTAATGCACGTCCTATATGCGTGTTTGACGTGTTCAGAAGATATCTGGAATTCAAGGGCTATGATGTGACGTTTATTCAGAATTATACTGATGTAAATGATAAAATTATTAAACAGGCAAAGCTTGAAAATTCAACTCCGGAAGAAACTGCATTGAAATACATTCATGAATATGAAACCGACGCTAAGGGTCTGAATGTAAGACCTGCCGATGTTCACCCGAAAGTTTCACTTTATATGGATAAAATTATTGATATGATCCAAACTCTTGTAGATAACGGGTATGCTTATGAATCAAATGGCGACGTATACTACAGAACAAGAAAATTTGAGGGCTATGGAAAGCTTTCAAAGCAGTCCCTAGACGACCTTATAGCAGGTGCAAGAGTTGAGGTAAGCGATATCAAGGAAGATCCTCTTGATTTTGCACTTTGGAAGTCAGCAGGGGAAGACGAGCAGCACTGGGATTCTCCGTGGGGCAAGGGCAGACCCGGTTGGCATATTGAATGCTCGGCGATGGCTAAGGACTGTTTAGGAGATACTATTGATATTCATTGCGGCGGCAAGGATTTAGTATTTCCTCATCATGAAAATGAAATTGCACAGTCGGAAGCAGCGACAGGTAAAAACTTTGCGAATTACTGGATGCATAACGGACACATTAATATAGATAATAAAAAGATGTCCAAGTCTGCGGGAAACTTTTTCCTCACAAGAGACGCCGCCGCAAAGTACGGCTATGAGACTATCAGATACTTAATGATTCAGGCTCATTACAGAATGCCTATGAACTATACCGCTGAGCTTTTGGATTCGTGTAAGGCTTCTTTGGAACGTTTATATAATTGCCGTGAAAATCTTGACAAGGCAATAGAAAAGGCAGTAAACGGCAGTATTACGGCTGAAGCGGAGGAGATATTTGAAAAGAGAAAAAATCAGTTTATTACCGCAATGGACGATGATCTTAACACAGCAGACGGTCTGACGGCAATATTCGAGCTGGTTCGTGACCTTAACAAAATGATCTCCGATCCAGAAACATCAAAGGAACAGCTTGTGAAAGGCGCAGAGCTATTTGACTGTCTTACAGGGGTTCTGGGAATACTTTACAACAGAAATGAGAAGGAAGAAATTCCCGGGGAAATTCTGGAACTTGTTCAAAAGAGAAAAGAAGCAAGAAAGGCGAAGGATTTTGCTTTGGCGGATAAAATAAGAGACGAAATTACCGCTATGGGATATACGGTAAAGGAAACAAGACAGGGTACGGAAATTACTAAGAGCAACTGAGGTAAGGTAAATGACTAGAAAATTCAGATTTATTTTAATGGGATTAGTGGCTAGTGCAGCGATAAGTTTTGCAGGGGTATCATGTATGCAGTATATATCAAGCAGTACGGGAAGTTATATAGACATGAGTACGCTTGAACTGGTTCAGACTCAGGAACCTGAAAACGGTGATCCTATAGCTACAATAAAAACCAGTCTGGGAGATATAAAGGTTGTTTTGTATCCGGAATACGCTCCGAATGCTGTAAAAAATTTTACAGATCTTGCAGAAAGCGGATATTATGACAATACTTATGTTTTTAATTCCGAGCCGGGAGTGTATTTTGGTGCGGGAAGTCCTAACAAAAACGGCGATCTGAATAAGGATAATGAACAGGCGGCTTTGGAATATGAGCAGGAGCTTCATCAGAATCTCTGGCCCTTTAAGGGTGCGCTTTGCAGTCTTACAACAAGCGAGGAGGGCGGATTCTGGAAAAAATTCAAGGGTGAATCAAAGATTCTTAACGGCAGCAGATTTGCGGTGTTAAACAGCGTTGAATTTACCGAGGATCTCAAAAAAGAGCTTCTTGAATCGGATAAAAATACTACTCTTGCCGAGGCTTTTATAGAATACGGAGGCTGTCCCAGTCTGTCCCAGAAAATAACCGTATTCGGGCAGACATATGAAGGCTTTGATGTTATTGATAAGCTTACTTCTCTGGAAATAACTGACAGTAAGGACGGTACTAAAATCCCTGTGGAGGATATAATGATCGAAACAATTGAAATCGGAACTTACAGTTCCAAGAGCGATTTAAAATAAATATGTAAAAGCAATTACCCAACTCCAGAAAGTATGTTTTGTTAAATTTGACAGTTATAAATTAAAAATCAAGCGTGAAATTGGTTTAAAATTTACCAATAATCATTACAATATGTCTTGAATACTTTACAAATTCGGTTAAAGAGGTTATAATGGTAAAGTTAATATGAAATTATCAGAGGTGTAAATATATGTTGAATTTTAAAAAGATAACTGCGGCAGCAGTGTGCTGTGTGCTTTTTACAGCTTTTGCGTCAGGCTGCGGCGATGATGCGTCAGGAAGTTCAGAAAAAGGAAGCGGCAGTGAAGCTTCATCAGTTTCGTCTACTCAGACTGAAGCCGGTAAGGTCTTAAATTTTACCGCTCCGGAAAAAGGCGAGGAAATTGCCGTATTGACTATCAAGGATTACGGAGATATCAAGATCAAGCTTTTTCCTGAAGAAGCTGAAAAAGGTGTTGAGAACTTTACAGGTCTTGCAAAGGACGGTTATTACGATAATCTGATATTCCACAGAGTTATAAATGATTTTATGATTCAGGGCGGCGATCCGTTGGGAAACGGTACCGGCGGAGAATCCATTTGGGGCGATAAGTTTGACGGAGGAACTTCCGAAAATCTTATCCATACCGCAGGGGCTGTGGCTTATGCAAACAGCGGAAGTACTTCAACAAACGGCAGTCAGTTTTATATAGTGACCGGTACTAAGTATGAGGAGGCCGATCTTACTCAGATGGCGGAGTATTATGGTTTGACTCTGAGTGACGAAGCAAAGAAAATTTATACGGAAGACGGAGGAACGCCGTGGCTTGACGGAGGATATACTGTTTTCGGTCAGGTGTTTGACGGTCTTGATATTGTTTTTGAGCTTCAGAAAGCTGCTACAGACAGTTCCGATAAACCGGAAACCGACATTGTTATAGAAAAAATCTCCATTGAAAAGTATGACGGCGAGGACGTTAAATTTCATATGAGCGATTATAAGTAAGTTATTTATATTTAATTATTAAATAAATATTTTTATTATTTTAAAAATGTGCACAAACATTTTTCCGTCCGGAAAAAATCAGAATTTTCGCCTGCAAGAAAATCTGTACTTTTTTATAAATAAAAGGATATTTTTCCGATTCGGGCTTATAATAAAAAAGGTGAAGAAAAAGAAGAGGGTATTCGTCTGCACGGATATCTTAAGGAGAGAAAATCTTGGAAAAATTTGTTGTTAAGGGCGGTCGCTGTCTGCATGGCGAAGTCGAAATCAGCGGAGCTAAAAACGCTGCCGTTGGAATTATACCGGCTGTAATACTGTCCGATGAACCTTGTATTCTTGAAAATGTACCGGATATAAGTGACGTTTCAATAAGTCTGAGAATTCTTTATGAAATGGGCGCGCAGGTACAAACCATCAGCAGAAACACATTCAGAATCGACGCAAGCAGGATCAATAATTTTTGTGTGCCTTATGAAAGCGCAAGACAGATGAGAGCTTCTTATTATTTTCTCGGAGCGTTGCTGGGAAAATTCAATAAGGCGAGAGTTTCAATGCCGGGAGGATGTCCTTTGGGAGATCGTCCTATCGATCAGCATCTGAAAGCGTTTTCCGCATTGGGTGCGAATTGCAATCTTGATCATGGTATGATCGACGTAACTGCCGACAGTCTTAGAGGAAATCAGATCTATCTGGACGTTGTTTCTGTAGGCGCAACAATGAACGCAATGCTTGCCGCTGTAAAAGCAAAGGGACTGAGCATCATTGAAAACGCAGCAAAAGAACCGCATATTGTCGATCTTGCTAATTTCCTGAACTCAATGGGAGCAGACATCATGGGTGCCGGAACTGATGTAATTAAAATCAGGGGCGTTGACTATTTGAGAGGTACTACTTATTCTGTAATTCCGGATCAGATCGAAGCGGGTACATTTATGGTTGCAGCAGCAGCTACTGGCGGAGACATTCTTGTAAAAAACGTTATTCCAAAGCATCTTGAATCAATAACAAACAAGCTTGAAAAAATCGGTGTTAATATCGAAGAATTTGATGACAGTGTAAGAGTATGGGTCGATGGACCTTTGGTTAAAACTAATATTAAAACCATGCCTCACCCTGGATTTCCTACAGATATGCAGCCGCAGATGGCTACATTGCTTACTCTTGCTGAAGGAACCAGTATTATTACAGAAGGTGTCTGGGAACAGCGTTTCCGTTATGTTGACGAACTCAGAAGAATGGGCGCCGATATTTCAGTAGATGGAAAGGTTGCAGTAATTGAGGGCACAGGCTGTTTACAAGGCGCACCTGTTAAAGCATGTGATTTGAGAGCCGGTGCGGCACTGATTATTGCAGGACTTGCAGCTACCGGTGTTACTGAAGTGGAAGATATTCATCATATTGAACGTGGATATGATAATCTTGACAAAAAGCTTCAAATGTTAGGTGCAGATATTGTTAAAAAGCATTTTCCGGGAGCGTCGGTTAAAAAAGCTTTATAGTTAAGAATTTGTTCGCATAGGTTGCTGTGCTTCAGATTTTGCTGATTACAGCGCTGCAAAATTTTTGTTAGGTAAGTTTGTAATTTTGCGCCTTGTACTCAACAAAATTATGCACAAATCCTATGAAAACAAGTTCTGATGGGCGGATTTTTCCGCCTTTTTTAATTTAGAAGAAAAAGGTGAATAAAATGGCTAGGATATATCCTCTTTTCAGTTCCAGTAAAGGTAATTCCACATTTATCGGAGAACCCGGCGGCGGCATACTTATTGACGCCGGCGTTTCATTTAAGAAGCTGACCGCAGCACTTGCGGACAGCGGTCTTTCTCTTGCATCAATAAAAGGTATTTTTATAACTCACAGTCATTCCGACCATGTAAAAGGACTTAAAATGCTGACTAAAAAAACCGGTCTGCCGGTTTTCGGGCAAAGAGAAACTCTTGAGGAATTGATATCCGGCGAGATGATAGCTCCGGCTTGTGAGGTATATGAGCTAGACAGTCCCGCAGCGGTGGCAGATATGGAAATAAGCTGTTTTGATACTCCTCATGATACGGTCCGAAGCTGCGGTTATCGTGTAAAAACCTCTGACGGACGTGTATGCGCTGTATGTACCGATTTGGGATATGTTACCGATACTGTCAGAGAGAACCTTAACGGTTGTAATCTTGTCTTGCTGGAATCAAATTATGACGAAAAAATGCTGGCTTCAGGACCATACCCATATTACTTAAAAGAAAGAATACGTTCAAAGCGTGGACATCTTTCAAATACAGATTGTTCTATGCAGTCGGCTGAATTAATAAGACAGGGGACAACTCATATTATTTTAGGTCATCTTAGTCAGGAAAACAATACGCCTTATATGGCTGATAAGATAGTTGAGACCGGACTTAAAGAGTTCTGTAGAAACAAAGATTACATATTAGAGGTCGCACCTGTTGAAACAAACGGAAAAATGGTGGTATTCTAATGCTTAATATAAAAATAATAACTGTTGGAAGGCTTAAAGAAAAATATCTCAGGGACGCTTGCGGAGAATATCTTAAACGGCTTAAAAGATTCGGGAATGTTCAGGTAATTGAATTGGACGAATACCGTCTTTCGGATAATCCGTCGGATAGGGAAATTGAAAAGGCTTTGGAAATAGAGGGAAACAACATACTAAAAGAGGCTAAAGGTTATCTGATAGCTATGTGTATTGAAGGGAAACAGCTATCCAGCGTTAAGCTTGCGGAGAAAATTTCACAGATCTCCGTTGATGGACAAAGTAATATTTCATTTATTATCGGCAGTTCCTTTGGTATTGCAGAAAATGTAAAGAAAAAAGTGGATTTTAAGCTTTCAATGTCTGATATGACTTTTCCTCATCAGCTTGCAAGAGTTATGCTGTTAGAACAAATCTATCGTGCTTTTCAGATTAACAATAATGGTAAATACCATAAGTAGTAAGCTGAAAATTTATCTACAGCTTTTTCCAAGCTAAATAAGATTAAGGTTGAAAAATTAAATAAAACCTGCTATAATATATATTATATGTTTTTATTTTTAAGGGGAATTTAAATGATTGGTTTTTATAATTATACAGTAATTTTGACATACATAGGTCTTGCTTCTGCAATTACGGGAATTTACATTGCTATGGACGGCAGGCATATACTTTTCTCAGTTATTGCTCTGATGATTGCAGGACTGTGCGATATGTTTGACGGTAAGATAGCCAGAACCCGCAAAAGAACTGAACCGGAGAAACGCTTTGGAATACAGATAGATTCGCTCTGCGACCTTATATGTTTCGGACTGCTTCCGGGAGCTATCGGGTACGCAATAGGCATGAGAGAAGTTTATCACATTGCAATTCTGATTTTATTTACTCTTGCGGCAGTTATACGCCTTGCGTATTTTAATGTAATGGAAGAAGAACGTCAAAGTAAAACTGAAGAAAACCGTAAAACCTATGAGGGACTTCCTGTTACAAGCGTATCCTTGATCTTGCCTTTGTTTTACAGCTTTCGCAGGGATATAGGCCGTATTTTTCCGGATCTATATGCTTTTTTGCTTTTAATTATTGCGATAGCGTTTGTAACGCGCATTAAGCTTAAAAAGCCGAAAATGAAAACCATGCTGATTTTTGTCGGTGTTGGAGGACTTGAATTTTTATGGCTGCTATTTAAATACAAGATAAAATAACGGAGATTTTTATGGAAATAAAGGACAGGCAAGGAAATATAATTTTGTCGGACAAAGGACAGGATAATATGCTTGAACGGCTCTACCGTACTGTCGGCGGAAGTATAGCTTTAAAGGGACTGACTGCGCCGTTAGTTTCCAAAGCTGCAGGTCGTTTCTGCGATTCAATTCTGTCTGCGAAACTGATACCTTCATTTATTGAAAAAGCGGGTATAGATTTAACTGAATATGAGTCCGGTTATTATCGTTCTTTCAATGATTTCTTTACAAGAAAAATTAAAACAGATGCAAGACCTGTAAATATGAATCCAAACGTCTTGATAAGTCCATGCGATTCAAAGCTTACAGTGTATAAAATCGGCGAAAACAGCCGTTTTATGATAAAAGGCACTGAATACGGAGTATCGTCGTTTTTAAGATGTGCAAAACTTGCGGAAAAGTATAAGGACGGTTGGTTTATGATATTTCGTCTTGGCGTTTCTGATTATCATAGATACATTTATATAGACGACGGCTGCAAATCAAAAAATATTCATATTCAGGGTATTTATCATACAGTAAACCCCATAGCCCTTGAAAAAGCCGATATTTACAAGGAAAATACGAGGGAATTTACCGTTTTGCATACTAAAAATTTCGGGAAGGTGATTCATGCCGAGGTAGGCGCAATGCTGGTGGGAAGAATAAAAAATCATCATGAAAAATATAAATTTTTAAGAGGTGAGGAAAAGGGAATGTTTGAATACGGCGGTTCGACTGTCGTACTGATTTTTCCTCCCGATACAGTTATTCCCGACAGTGATATATTAAAAAATACAAACGACGGGTTTGAAACCGTTGTAAAAATAGGTGAAAGAATCGGTATTAAGAAAGGATAAGAAAATGAAAAACAAAAAGAAAAGCAGACGCTTGATAATTGCCGCTGTTGTATCTGCATTGATACTTACAACCGGCGTATCGTTTACAGGCTGTAAGGAAAAATCAGATGAACCGTCGGTTTCTGAGACTTCAGCATCGGAATCGGAAACTGTTGAGGAAACTACGGAAGCTCCTACAGAACCTACTACAGAAGCTACAACCACTACTGAGCATGTAAGTCCAATAGAAAACGTGAACTTTTCAATGGGCAGTGAAAAAAGCGACATAAACGAAATAATGGACTATGACAGTAATAAAACCTATAAGGCAAAGCTAAATGAGTTTGTCAGAGAGGGTGACAAAATAGATTCATTTATTTTTGTTTTCTATGCCGAGGACGGCTCTTCAAATATAAGCAGCTATAAGGGTGCATGCGGAATTTCAGTTGACAATTCCTGTCCGGCTGCTACTGACGACGGATGGTATCAGTCTGACGATTTTGAAATGGACGTTAACAGTGCATATCTTGAGGTTAAATGGGATGTTCCCTCAGAAATCAGAGATTACATAAATACCGGAGATAAGGGAAGTATCGAAGTAGGCTATTGGTGGGGCGGTCTGCAAAAGCTCAGACTGTCAAGCATTATCTGCAATTACACTACAAGCGCAGATATACCGGTAGACGGTACGAAAACAATTGAACCTAATAAGACGCTGAATTACGGCAGAGAAGCGGAAAAAACTGCAAGAATCCCGCTTTCTGATATGATCTCAGATGGAGATATTCCTCAGTACTTTGAATTTAATGTTGAAGCCGATGGAGAACTCCAGAAATATGCCGGCGCTTTTGGTATCTCAGTTGACGATTCCTGTCCTGACAAGACAGATAAAAGCTGGTATCAGAGCGGAAATATTGCTGTAATGACTAATTCAAACAACGCTACACTTTACTGGCTTGTACCTGATGAAATCAAGGAGTATATTTCGTCAGGCGGAGACGTTATGTTAGGTTACTGGTGGAGTCAGCAAGATACTGTAAACCTGAAATCTGTTACTGTTAAGTACAGCAATAACGGTTCTTCTCCGGCAGTACAGACAAATGCGGATACCAATGATAAACCTAAGGAAAACAACAACAGCAGTTCAGCTGGAAAATCTTCAGCAGAAATAGTAAAAGATATGAAAATCGGCTGGAATCTGGGAAATACTCTGGATTGTTATGATTATTCCGACTATGCCACCGACGGCGAAACTGCGTGGGGCAATCCTAAGACTACTAAATCCATGATCGATACAGTCAAGGCGGCAGGTTTTAATGCGGTGAGAATTCCTGTATCTTGGAATGATCATATGAACGGCGATACGATCGACAGTGCCTGGATGGATAGAGTAAATGAAGTTGTGGACTATGCTATTGATAACGGTATGTATGTTATTTTAAATGTTCACCACGATGATTATACATGGCTGAATCCTTCTAAGGCTGACGAATCAAAGGTAAAGGCACGATTGACAAAAATCTGGGAACAGATTGCGTCACGTTTTAAGGACTATGATGAACATCTTCTTTTTGAAGGTATGAATGAACCGAGAATTGTAGGCGGTCAGGATGAATGGACAGGCGGTACTGAAGAAGAGCGTGAAGTTATTAACAATTTGTTTGCTGCATTTGTGGAAACTGTAAGAAAATCAGGCGGAAATAATGCGACACGTTCGCTTATTATCACAGGTCATGCGGCAGCAATTGATGAAAAGGCTGTTAAGGGTATAAAAGTACCTGATGATGATCACATTATAGTTTCTATTCATGCTTATGCTCCTTATAGCTTTGCACTTGATCAGAACGGTACTTCAACTTTTTCTGACTCGGATAAATCGGAGCTTGACAAGAATTTTGACTTTTTAAAGTCCACATTTATTGATAAGGGAGTACCTGTTATAATCGGTGAATTCGGCTCTTTAAATAAAGATAATATGAGCGACCGTGTTAAGCACATGGAATATTATGTAAGTGCGGCAAAGGCAAGAGGTATTACTTGCTTTATCTGGGATAACGGTGTAAAGGACGGCGAAGGTGCGTTCGGGTTGCTTAACAGAAAAGACGGTTCATGGTACTTTAAGGATATAGTGGATGCGGCTATGAATGGACTTGAATAAAAATAAAAGACGGCTTAAGCCGTCTTTTTGTTTTAAAACACAAAATCCTCTGCATAAGTTAAAATTTCTTCCTCAGATAAGTTTCCGGGTACTTGAAAATATATTTTTGTATCTTCATCATACATAAATTCTAAAGCAGTAGTCATACCATCGGTTGAATAAAGAGCCTGTCTACCAAATGCGTTTACTTCAATATAATCAAGCATAAATTCTTCTTCAACATTAGATCTACAGCTTTTTACCATTGATTCAAAATCATGATAATAAGTACGGCAGGTTGCAGAATAGACTATAGTATTACCGGAAGCGATTTCTTTAAAAGCAACTGAATATCCGCTTCGATAAGTTTCTGCTTGACAAAATTCATATTTTTCTTCATCATATTCCGGTACAGCATATGATGAACGTGTTTTATTGCTGTTTAAAAAAGCTGTCATGGTTTCAAAAGAGACTTTATCATTTTCGAGAGCGCACAGATTATCGTTTATTTCTGTTGTTAATTCTGATGATGAACTATTAGTTTCTGTTTGTGATATTTCTGTGTTATTTTTTTTGCTACCACAGCCGGAGAGAATAATTGAAGTTATAAAAAGAATAGGTATTAATTTTTTCATGTTAATATTCTCTTACTTTTCATGTATGATTAAACTTACTGTTGTTGTTCTTTAAAATTTCTTTTAAATATTATTTTTATTATATAAAATACTATATTGATATTATATCAGTAAAAAGAAATTAAGTCAATTATTGGGAGTTACCAAAATTTTAAAAATTATTTATATAATATTGCTAATAATTTAAGCTGTTTTTTACTGTATTATGGTAATAAAGTTTATAATTAAAATTGCCGGAGATTCTTTATAAAATCTCCGGCATAAATTTTACTTTTCCGTACAGAATTCAACCTTTTCGCCTGCCAAAATCATATTAGTGGTTCTCATAGCACACATTTTTCCGCACATAGAGCATGTATGTCTGTCCTTTGGCGGTACGCTTTCAAAGTATCTTTTTGCTTTTTCAGGATCAATTGCGTATTTGAACATTTCGTCCCATTCAACACGTCTTCTGGCATCGCTCATTTTATTGTCAATATCTCTTGCATGAGGAATACCCTTTGCAATATCAGCGGCATGAGCGGCGATTTTTGAAGCTACAATACCCTCTCTTACATCGTCTGCATCAGGAAGTCTGAGATGCTCAGCAGGAGTAACATAACAAAGAAAATCGGCACCGTTGGCAGCTGCAATAGCACCGCCGATAGCGGACGTAATGTGGTCGTATCCTGGAGCAATATCGGTAACTAAAGGACCTAAAACGTAGAAAGGAGCGTTGTGACAGATACGCTTTTGCAATGTCATATTTGCGGCAATTTCGTTCATAGCCATATGTCCCGGACCTTCAACCATTACTTGAACGTCCTTTTCCCATGCTCTTTTTGTGAGATCACCCAGCTCAATAAGCTCCGAAATTTGTCCTGCATCAGTACTGTCGTTGATTGAACCTGGTCTTAAAGCGTCTCCAAGACTGATCGTTACGTCATATTCACGAAGAATTTCCAGTACTTCATCATAATACTCATAGAATGGGTTTTCATTTCCAGTCATTTCCATCCAAGCAAAAAGCAGTGAACCGCCTCGGGAAACTATGTTGGTAAGTCTGCCCTGACGTTTAAACGCTTCAACAGCTCTTTTATTGATACCGGCATGAATAGTCTGAAAATCAACGCCTTCCTTGGCGTGTGCTTCAACTACTTTAAGGAAATCTTTAGCAGTAATTTCAAGAAGATCCTTTTCAAGATAGCCAATAGCGTCATACATAGGTACAGTTCCTATCATGGCGGGAGACATTTCAACAAGTTCCTTACGGAATGTATTGGTTTTACCGTAGTTGCTCAGATCCATAATAGCTTCGCAGCCGAAGTCGATAGCCATTTTTACTTTAGACATTTCCATGTCATAGTTTTTGCAGTCACCCGAAATACCTAAATTTACATTGATCTTTGTTTTCAGTCCTGAGCCGATTCCCTCCGGACTAAGTGACTTGTGGTTTATATTTGCAGGAATACACACACTTCCCTCTGCGACTTTTTGTCTTAAAATTTCAGGTTCCATGTATTCCTTTTCGGCAACAATCTGCATTTCCTTAGTAATAATGCCTTTTTTGGCCGCTTCCATTTGAGTTTTGTAATTCATTATGACCTCCGTATTTTTATTTTATATAATGTTTTTATACATATGATTTAATGGACCTCGTCCTCTTCCAAGATCAAGACCGTCCATAATTGCTCCGGTTACGTATTCCTTAGCAAGCTTAACGCTTTCCTTTACATTCATTCCCTTACCTAGATTAGACGCTATTGCGGAAGAAAGAGTACAGCCTGTTCCATGAGTATTGGGATTATCTATTTTTTTAGTTTCAAACCATGTCTTAACACCGTCGGCGTAAAGTAAATCAGCCGCAGTACTTTCCAGATGACCGCCCTTTAAAAGAACGTTTCCCCCAAACTTTTCGTAAATTATTTCAGCCGACTTTACCATTTGGTCAGGATTTTTTATTTCCATCTCTGAAAGAATTTCAGCTTCCGGAATATTTGGTGTTATAATGCAGGCAATGGGAAAAATACTTTCTGTAAGAGCAGAAACAGCGTTTTCTGCCAGAAGTCTGTGACCGCTTGTTGACACCATTACAGTATCTGCAACAACATTTACCGCTTTTCTTTTTCTGAGAAAATCAGAAATTGCGTATATTATTTCTGTATTTGAAAGCATACCTATTTTAACTGCATCAGGAGTTATATCGTCAAAGACCGCTTCAAGCTGCTTTAAAACAAATTCAGGTGGAATGTCGTGAATACCGGTAACTCCTGTGGTATTTTGCGCTGTAACAGAGGTTATAACGCTCATCGCATAGCAGCCGCTTGCGGAAATTGTTTTGATGTCGGCTTGTATTCCTGCGCCGCCGATACTGTCGCTGCCCGCTATTGTAAGTACAGTTTTCATAAAACTAGTCTCCTATGATTTCAAGAATAGATTTTTTCAAAGCCGCCGTCGCACATTGAATGTCATTTTTCGCAAATATTGCTGAAACAACAGCTACACCGCTGATTCCGGTATTTTTAAGCAAAGATATATTTTCCTGATTTATTCCTCCGATTGCCGCAACGGGAATAGAAACGTTTTCACAGATTTTTTTCAGTTCGTCAAAGGATAGAGGAACAGTATTATTTTTTGTTGACGAACCGAATACAGCTCCGCAGCCTAAGTAGTCAGCACCGGACTTAAATGCAGATACTGCCTCGTTGACATTATGAGCTGTAGCGCCGATTATGGCGTTGTTTCCCAGAATTTCTCTGGCTTTTTTTATATCGCCGTCACTTTGTCCAAGATGAACGCCGTCTGCACCGCTTTTTAGGGCAAGTTCTACAGAATCATTGATAATAAGCGGTACATTATATTTTTTGCAGACTGTTTTCAGTTCCTGAGCAAGGGAAAGCTGTTCTTCAAAATCTGTATTCTTTTCTCTTAGCTGAACAATAGTGACTCCTCCAAGTATTGCCTTTTCCACAGCGTCGGCAAGCGTTTGATTTTCCTTGAGCCATGATCTGTCGGTAACGGCATAAAGCCTTAAAGCTTTTGATGAAATTTTCATCTTTTTCCTTTCTTAAAAAACGGCGTACCCAAAAAAGGATACGCCGAAAGTCATTGTTTTTTCTAAAACTCCCTACGCTGGTATTATCCAATTCAGGTTAACGGGTTAAAGCGTTTACGCTTACTCTCAGCCTGTATTACAAGCACCCCGGTCAAATTACTATTTAATTTATTTTACTTCAACAGTCCAGCCGAATTCATCAGGAATTTTACCCCACTGAATACCTGTCATTGTATCATAAAGCATCTGTGAAATTTGTCCGATTTTATTGTCGTTGATCTCCATGATCTTATCTTCCCATTTAAGGTGTCCTACAGGAGAAATAACAGCGGCAGTACCTGTTCCGAAAACCTCGTCAAGCTTACCAGCGTCATAGGCTTCTGCTACTTCCTGAATTGTAATCTTTCTTTCAGTAACTGTATAGCCTTTGCTGCGGCATATCTCAATTGCGGATTTTCTGGTAATACCCGACAGAACAGAGCCTGTGAGTGCAGGAGTTATAATTTCACCGTCAATAACAAAGAAGATATTCATTGAGCCTACTTCTTCAACATACTTTCTTTCAACGCCGTCCAGCCATAGAACCTGTTCATAATCCTGCTTATGAGCCTCGTCCTGACCCGCAAGGGAAATAGCGTAGTTTGCGGCTGTTTTAGCAAATCCAGTCCCGCCTCTTACAGCTCTTACATAGTTGCTTTCTACGTAAATTTTAACAGGATTGAGACCTGTAGAGTAGTAAGCGCCTGATGGTGAAAGAATGATCATAAACATATAATGATCAGCCGGACGAACTCCTACATAAGGATCAGTTGCGATAATAAAAGGACGTATGTATAAAGAGGCTCCTTCTGAATAAGGAACCCAGTCCTTTTCAACGTTCAGCAAGGCCATAAGAGCTTCCATAGCGTCCTGTTCGTTGATTTTAGGAATGACCATTCTCTCATTGGAAACGTTCATTCTCTTAAAATTTTCATCAGGACGGAAAAGCTGAATTTTACCTTCGGCAGTACGGTAAGCTTTAAGTCCTTCAAAGATTTCCTGACCGTAATGCAGGCACATAGCCGCAGGGGACAGGGAAATATCTCCGTAAGGAACGATCCTAGCGTCATGCCAGCCTTCGCCGATATCATAATTCATAATAAACATATGGTCCGTAAATATATGACCGAATCCGAGCTTTGATTCGTCAGCAGGCTTTTCCTTTAAAGTTTTTGCCAATTCATATTTGATTTCCATTTATAAGACTCCCTTTTTAAGTCTGCATTTATTCACAGACCGTTATATAATTTTTTTTGTATTTTTTATTGTATACTGTTAACATTGTGACGACTGCTGAAGCAGCAGTGACGGCAATAAGCACTATTCCAAGGATTTTGACTACTTTTTTCATATGAATGCAACTCCTTTATTTTTAAATATGTACTTTTCTTTATTATATCATATATTTTTTTTCTTGGCTATAGCGTTTTAGCAAAAAAATAAAGATATTTTAATATTCTTTTTTTGCATATTAACAAGAAAATAGTCGATTTTTTACCGGAATTAAAAAAATTAAAAAAAATTAAAATTAGTACTTGAAATAAAAAAAAAATTGTGATATAATAATTAAAGTATTTGTGACTGTAAATTTCAGTTGGTTATATTCCGGAATATAAGTGTGCGGGCCCTGTGCAACGAAGCACCGTGAACCATGTCAGGCGGGGAACCGAGCAGCATTAAGCGGATCGTTTTGTGTGCCGCAGTCAGCCTGCACACTTATGCTCCGGAATTTTTTTGTTACAAGCATAATTCAGTGTTTTAATGGAGGTGACCGTTATTTATACAGCTTTATACAGAAAATGGCGGCCGCTGTCCTTTGACGACGTAATTTCGCAGCCGCATATTACAACGACCTTGCAGAATCAGATAAAAAACGGCAGAACTGCTCATGCATATCTTTTTACCGGTTCAAGGGGTACTGGAAAAACTACCTGCGCCAGAATTTTTGCAAAGGCGGTAAACTGCCCTAATGAAAAGGACGGTAATCCATGCCTTGAATGCGATGTTTGCAGAGATGCGGACAATGCCGCTTTGTCTGATATAATTGAAATTGACGCCGCTTCAAATAACGGCGTTGATGATATCAGAGACTTGAGAGACGGTGCGGTATATACTCCTGAACGCTGTAAATATAAGGTTTATATCATAGATGAAGTACATATGCTGACGCCTAATGCGTTTAATGCGCTTCTTAAGATTATGGAAGAACCGCCGGATTATGTGAAGTTTATACTTGCAACAACGGAGGTTCATAAGGTGCCTGCAACTATAACGTCACGCTGTCAGCGGTTTGATTTCAGGCGTATTCTGACAGAAGATATAACTAAAAGGTTATGCTATATTGCAAGTAAAGAAAATATTTCTATTGAAGAAAATGCCGCGGCTCTTATTGCGAGACTTTCCGACGGCGGAATGAGAGACGCTCTTTCGCTTTTAGATCAATGTGCGGCATATTCGGAAAATATTTCAATGGATACTGTTTCCGCAGCTGCCGGTATTGCCGGAAGGGGACATTTATTTGATATTATTGAGGCGGCAGTTTCAAAACAGCCCGGAAACGCTCTTGCAGTTGCCGACAATCTTTATTCTATGTCAAAGGACATGACGAAGCTTTGCAGTGAGCTTACAGATCAGTTCAGAAATTTGATGCTGTTGAAAGTATGCCCTGAAAAAACAGATTTGATAGTGTGTATGCCGGACGAGCTTGACAGACTTAAAAATATTTCCGCAAAACTTGAACTTTCGGAAATTCTTGCTAAGCTTACTGTTTTGCAGGAGTGCAGCGAGCGTATGGGCAAGGCTTTAAACAAGCGTATTGAGTTTGAAATGTGCCTTATTAAGCTTTGTTCAGTGCAAATTCAACAGAAAACTATTGACAATACTGAAATTTATGATAAAATAAAACAAGTGGATAATGTTTCAGTACCGGAAAAAACAGAACGTCCGGCAGAAACTGAAGAAACTGCAAGTCCTAAGCCGGCAGTGAATATGTCGCAGCTGAAAGCTTCGGATTTCAAACCTCTTGCGGAATGGTCTGAGATACTTGCGGAATTTACAAAGGTTTCTCCGTCTGTTTCGGGAACGCTGGCTGGTTCAAGAGCGTTTGTGTATTCAAATATTATGCTGATAGATACTAAAAATCAGTTTTTCCTTAAGCTTTTTAAAGTAAAGGAAAATTTTGCACTGCTGACCGAAACGATACGAAGAGTCATGGGAAAGTCTTATGTCATCAAGGCAAGGTGTTCGGCAGCGGCAGAATCCGAGCAAAAAGCCGGAAAACTTATTGAAAAAGCTGTAAGCAGCGGAATTGAAACCGTTGTTGAATAAATAAAAATAACAGACTATTTATAAAGTCAAAGGAGAATAAAATTATGAAGTCAAGAGTACCTAAAAATATCGGCGGAGCTCAGAATATGAATTCAATGATAAAACAGGCTCAGAAAATGCAGGATGAAATCACAGAACTGCAAAATGATATTGAAGCAAGAGATTTTTCAGCAACATCAGGCGGCGGCGCTGTTGAAGTTGTTGTTACAGGTGCAAAAAATATCAAGGCTTTGACAATCAAGCCGGAGGTTGTTGACAAGGATGACGTTGAAATGCTTCAGGACTTGATCATCAGTGCAATCAACGAAGCTATGGCTGATGTTGAAAAGACAACTGAAGAAGAAATGAATAAGATCACAGGCGGAGTAGCGCTGCCGGGATTATTCTGATAAAATGGCAGATAATAACGCTCTTCCCCTTGTAATACTGGCAGAGCAGTTTGCAAAGCTCCCGGGAATCGGTATGAAAACAGCTCAGAGACTTGCTTATGCTGTTATGTCCATGAGCGATAATGACGCAAAGGAATTTGCAGACGCTATTATTTCCGTAAAAAATGACGTGGGTTATTGTTCTGTTTGTCAGAATCTTACAGAATTTGAAGTATGTCCTATCTGCTCCGATGCGAATCGTGACGGTTCGATCATATGCGTTGTTGAAACCCCTAAGGACGTTTCAGCATTTGAACGCACAAATGAATACAGAGGCAGATATCATGTCCTTCACGGACTTATTTCACCTATTAACGGAGTTGGTCCGGACGATATCAGAATAAAAGAGCTTCTTGAACGTGTAAATAACGGCAGTGTTCAGGAAATAATTATGGCGACAAATCCTACGGTTGAGGGGGAAGCTACCGCAATGTATATCGCAAGGCTTTTAAAACCGTTGGGTGTTGTGGTTACAAGACTTGCTTTTGGTATTCCTGTAGGGGGACATTTGGAGTATGCTGATGAAGTAACTCTTTTTAAGGCTTTGGAAAACAGAAGTGAAATGTAAGTATTGGGTTGTTTGTTTGCCAATTCAATAAAAACCGTACCGTGAATCGGTACGGTTTAATTTTAATAAAATTAAGGAGGAATATATTATGTCTACACCGCATAACAGCGCTGAAAAAGGTGAAATTGCAAAGACAGTATTAATGCCGGGAGACCCTCTCAGAGCAGAGTTTATTGCGAAAACTTATCTTGAAAATCCGATTTGCTACAATAAAGTAAGGGGAATGCTGGGATTTACAGGTAAATATAAAGGCATTGAAGTATCTGTACAGGGAAGCGGAATGGGTATTCCGTCCATTGGTATTTATTCCTATGAACTTTTTAATGAATATGATGTGGATAATATTATCAGAGTGGGCACTGCCGGAGGAATTGCTGACAATGTAAACTTGCGTGACATTGTAATAGCAATGGGATCATGTACTAATTCAAATTATGCCGATCAGTATGGCCTTCCCGGAACTTATGCTCCTACAGCGTCTTATACACTTTTGAGCAGTGCGGTAAATGTTGCTGAAAATCATAATTGTACTTATCATGTTGGAAATATACTTTCCAGCGATACTTTTTATGATGACGGTAATTCTTTAGCAGCATGGCAGAAAATGAAGGTTCTTGCAGTTGAAATGGAGTCTGCCGCACTTTATATGAATGCCGCCCGTGCCGGCAAAAACGCTTTGTGTATCCTTACAGTGTCGGACTGTCCCCTTAAAGGAATTTCAACAACCGCTGAAGAAAGGCAAACAAGCTTTACAGATATGATGGAAATTGCTTTGGAAACAGTAGCTTCGGCTGCGGCTTATTAACGCACAAGACTTTCTTGTTCATTTCTTGTACCGTGATTGATGCCGCACCAAAGAAACAAGTTTCTTTAAAACTTCTTTTTCTTAACTTTCTTGTTTCGCAACAAGAAAGTAACAAAGAAATGCGCCCACTCAAACGCCGTGGGCGGCTTGCGGCACATAAAGTGCCGAATTTTATCCGTCATACGGTTTTTGAACTAATTGGTCTCCACGTAAAAGGCAAGACGTTTAAAATTTACGCCCATGTAAGATGGGCGATACTAAATGGAGAACGCAAGTTGCAAAAACGTCTTAGTACAGTTTTGGGAGTTTCAGTTTATTTTTTACGTATATCTGGATCATCTGTTCTGCCTAGCAGATAATCAACGGATACATTAAAATAATCAGCAATTTTTATAAGAACTGCCGAATTTACAGTAGCTCCGTTTTGCCATTTTTGTAAATTTCCTGAACTTAGTCCTAATTTACGTAATAATGGGGTTGGCTTTATGTTAGAATCTTCACATAATTTGATAAATCTGTCATAAAACATAAAATAAAATCCTCCGTAAATGTTCAAAATTTACAAAAATGCACCACGGTAAGCAAAAATTCGTTGACAAATGCACGTGAGTGCGCTATAATATAATTAAGCTATTAAAAATAGCCTAAATAATGTTTACTTTAATCGACACTTAATTGTAGTATATCATTATTTGGGCTAATTTGTCAATGGCTGAATTTCTTGTCTTGTACATTCTACGCTTTGTAAAAGCGTAATCAAAACATATTTGTC
>NZ_JAOQKH010000002.1:103199-306187 GCF_025567485.1 Porcipelethomonas ammoniilytica
GTCTCAGCACAGTTTTGGGAGAGTACCTTGTGTGATAGTTTACTATTAATTATGCAGTCGTTACATTTTTTGCTTCTTTTTTCGTGTGAACAAAAAAGAAGTGTGTTTCTTTGTTACTTTCTTTGCACAAGCAAAGAAAGTCAGAAAAAGATTTATTTCAGTTTATTTTTTATGTGAATCGGGATTATCGGTTCTGCCTAGCAGATAATCAACAGAGCAGTCAAGATAATCAGCGATTTTGGCAAAATTTAATGTTAAAATGTCGCCACCATTATTAATATAAGAAACTGTATTTTTTCCAAGCTTACAATTTTTCAACAATTCCCCCATTGATTTGCCTTGTTGCTTTGTTAGTAGTTTTATGCGCATGGCAATTTCTTGTGAATTATACATATAATATCCACCTCTGATTTGTGTATTGTTACAAATTTCCCGTAATTCAGTGACATGGTGATTGACATTCCCTTACTTTAGTGATATAATGTTATTAAGCTATTAAAAACCTAAATTATGTTTACTTTAATCGACACTTAATTGTAGTATATCATTATTTGGGCTAATTTGTCAATGGCTGAATTTATTTAGATTGGAGTTTTTTTAATGATGACAATAGATAAAATTGCTCTCCGTATTTCTAAATTAAGACTGCAAAAGAATGTTTCGGCAAGAAATATGAGTTTATCATTAGGTCAAAACGAGGGTTATATTAACAGAATTGAAAACAAAAATAGTTACCCCACCATGCAATCATTCTTCTATATATGTGAATATTTAGGCATTACTCCCATGCAATTTTTTGATTTTGACGATACATGGCCAACAGAAACTAATAGTTTACTGGAAGAAATGAAGAAGCTTGATAATAAACTAACAAGGCTTATACTTGATTTAGTCAAAGAAATAAACAAATTAAATTCCAAATAAATTACCTCTTATGGTAGCTTCTGAAATCGAAATGAATAATTTCAGTTATAAAGCTGAGCATTTCCGACGCTGAATGAATAAGCTCCATTATAGTATCGGTATCTATATCAAAGGGCATATCTGCCGGATAGCGTGTTTCTATGTAATAATGGTTCAGCATAGTACTTTTCTCAAGCCACGTTGAAAAGTGACTGTCCGTCTGCATTGCCTGCTTGCAAAGCCACGTCAGGTTGTGACCGTCATAAAGCTTATGCTTTTTAAAAAGAAGATAACCTTTAAGTCCTTTTTCAATGCTCTGCTGACAGTGAAACGCAGCGCCGTTATAACAACGTTCGTCACTAAGAAGTGTTTTGGCCGCCAGTAAGTCAAGATTTGCATAGTACAGCCAGTCAAAGTATCTGCGGCTGTCATTGTCACGATATCCCCTACCCATAAAGCACCGTCCCCGAATTGTTTATTTTCCACGCAAAAGTTCCAATTTCACATTTCAGCTTATTAAATTCGTCTTCACGGTATATTACTAAATCAAAAGGCAGTTCGCAGTCGATATTGAGATACAGTCTGCATTCAAGTTCAGAATTATTTTCCACACTGTTATCTACAATTATAGCAAGTTTAAAGCTGGTAAGTTCGCCGTTAGTGTTTATTTTATTGCTTATAAGATAAACTTTTTTTAGTTCATTGCAATGCTCAGCAATGTTGTTCACAAGCTTCTTTATATAAGGATTGTCTTTCATAGGTTACGGCTCCTTTCCGTATTATAAAATATATATATTATCTCCGCAGTTAAATATATATATTAATTTATCAGTATACAAATATTCTTCATCGCCCACAGTTACTGTTAAATCAGCCATAATAAATTTTGCATCCTTCAGAGTGTCTTCAAATTTTGACGAAGCGCCGTAATCCTCATACACTCCGTTAAGCATATCTATAATATCCGTTATTCCCTGATCCTCAGAGCTGTCTCCGCAGCTTGTTACTTCGATTGAAGTATATTTAAAGTTTTCTCCCGTTGCGTCTACTACGTCCTTTTTTTCATTATTAAGATAGCTTTCCAGACTGTTTCCGCTCTGCTGCTCCAAAAATTCCACATAGTATTCCGGCTGAGTTGTTTTAAAAAGCTCCAAATCATCTGTTTCAACAGCATAATAATAGTCGGATACTGCATTCATTTCTTCATCTGTAAGAAAACGTCCGTCAAAGTAAAGGTCAATATTACCGTTTAAGATCTGCCGCATTGTGGAACCGTATTCCAGATCCTCATAAGCTACTGAATTTCCTTTTTCGTCTTCATTGCAGCCGCATAAAAGTACGGCGGAAAAAATCATTGTGAAAATTAAAGCGATTATCTTTTTCATAATTGTCTCCATAAAACTGAATATTTATTCAGCTGACGCTTTTTACGGTAAGCGCAGCACCAATTCTTATATTAATAAAATATCACAAATTTTATTTTATGTCAATGGAAAACCGAAAAAACTATTTCTGATGTATTGAAAAAACTGTGAAAATATAGTATAATTTACTTATATATTTTTTTGATTTTTTACACATAATATTTACGGAGGATTTATGCCCAGATTTTTTCTTGAAAATATAAATACAGATAATCCGGTATTGACCGGAGAAGACGCCCGACACATCGGTCGTTCCTTGAGAATGAAACCGGGAGAAAAAATAACCGTATGCTCATGCGGTACTGATTATTTCTGCGAAATCAGCAGTATAACAGAGGATACTGTATTTTTAAATATAAAAGAACAAAAGCTTTGCTCCGCTGAGCCTTCGGTCGACCTGACGCTTTTCCAGGCTATTCCCAAGCAGGACAAGCTTGAACATATTATTCAGAAATCCGTTGAACTTGGTGTTTCAAAAATTGTTCCCGTTCTTACCCGAAGATGCGTTTCCCGTCCTGATAAAAAGGACTTTGAAAAAAAGCTTGTAAGACTTAATAAAATAGCCCTTGAAGCGGCAAAACAGTCCGGAAGAGGGATTATACCGACTGTCGAACCTATGATTTCCTTTGATGAAGCAATTATACAAATGAAAGAATATGATTGTCCGGCAATGCTTTATGAAGAGGGCGGAATAAGATTTTCCGAACTTAATACACAAGAAAAAAAAAGCTTTGCATTATTCGTAGGCAGTGAAGGCGGATTTGATGAAAGCGAAGCGGAAGCTGCCAGAGAAGCCGGTATTGCGTCAATATGGCTGGGAGAAAGAATCCTGAGATGCGAAACTGCTCCCCTGACTGCCATTTCGATTTTGATGTTTATCACAAAAAATTTATAAATTTAATGTTGAAATTTATTTAAAACTATGATATAATAATTTAAAAAATAAAACTACGCCATTTAACGGACCGCAAGCCGTGGCAATCTTTCTTGCGGAGAAAAGAGGACTACAATGAAAAAAGGTTTAATTCTGGGACTTATTGCAGGCGCTGCCGCTGCAGGCGCTGCTGCACTTATTTATTCAAAAAAGAAAAACGAATATTGCTGCTGTGATGATCTGGAAGACGAAGATCTTGCTTGCGATGATTGCTGCGGCGACTGCTGTGACTGCGATGAGGATATCAATGATATTCCCGCTGAAAAAGCAGAAGAAAGCGTTATCATAACAGACGCATGCGCATGCGGCTGCTCTGAAGAAGAAATTCTCGATAAAGTCGAAGATACTGTAGAATCCGATGAAATATGATTTTATATTTTTTAAAGCCACGGTTTAACCGTGGCTTTTTAATTATAGTTTTCGATTGTAGTAAAGTTTTCCTCCGATCATAAAAAGTGACTGAACAAATGTACATATAATGCAAGTAATACATACGATAACATTAAAATATCCGCATATAATAGCAGCTGCTAGCATACAGCAAAGATATGCTGAAGCTCCGGCACTTTTGCCTTTTGTACATATTTCCTTTTTCCGTTCATCATTTTCTTTTACATAAAGTTTTTTCAGCTGTTTATTATTTTTTAATGCAATCAGGTTTTTTATCAATCCGAAAATCATGATAGCTGTGACTCCCAAAGCAACTCCGGCAATAAATCCGTGCCAGAAATCTGCCCAGCTTTTACCGGAATTTACAGGGTCTATCACGCCTGAATATGCTAATATCTGAACAGCAATCAGTACCGCCGAACATACAGAAAAAAATACATTCTGAATTTTTAATTTGTTACGATATTCTTCCATTTTAAGCACTCCTTTAATCATTTTCCAAATCTGAAAAATCAAAAACATCTTCAATAGTCAGACCGAAATAGTGTGAAATTTTATAGGCAAGAGGAAGCGAGGCAGTATATTTACCTATTTCAATCGAGGTAATTGTCTGTCTGGTAGTACCGACAGCTTCAGCCAATTCCTCTTGAGAAAGCTTCCTTGCTTTCCTTAATTCTTTTATTCTGGTGTTCATTTATATGCTCCTTCTTCTATATGATACGGTGTGCACTGCCGCAGCATACAGAATGCTAAGTTAACTTTGCATTTTTAGTATAGCATACTTTGCATTTTTTGTCAAGGCTACTTTGCAAAAAATAAACAGAGTAATTAAATTACTCTGTTTATTTTTTCTTTAAATATTTAAATAATTTTATTGCCAGCACCGTAAGTCCCGAAAGCAATATGGCATTAATAATTAAAAATATAAGTGTTAAAATGTCAATATTAACCAAATAAAATTCCCCCCTGTATAAAGCTATAGTATAATTATAACATATATTTTCATCAAATTTGTAACTAATATATTAATTTTTATGAAAAACTGATTTATAGTCCATAAAAGCTTTTACTAAAGACGATATAAAAGTTTGCAAAAGTAACTTTGCGTGTCTTTAAAAACAATTTTATATTAATAAAATCTGGCATAAAAGTTTTGGTTCCGCTTTTTTAAAAGCGGAGGCTTACTTTTTTTCAAAATATTTTTCTTCAATTCTCTGTTTACTTACCTGTCGAGACTTATATAGATAATATCATCAGACTAAAGACGATATAAAAGTTTTTTGCTTACTTTTTTTCAAAAAAGTAAGCTATGTCTAAAATAGCGACATAGCCAGATAGATAAAAGATATATAGAGGGGGAATTAAGGATCATTGATGAAGAAACTTTGCTTCTTCTTTATCCATAACTAAATTATATAACATTATTCTTAAAATAATCTTAAATAAATCTTTTTCTTACTTTCTTTGCACAAGAAAAGAAAGTAAAACACACTTCTTTTTTAATGTATCCCCACATGATTGTCTTTAAAGTCCTCAAGCCTTGAATTGTACGCTTTTATAACTTCCTGTTCAAAGGCAAGCTTTTTTTCTTCTCCGCATAGCTTGTAAAGTATTTTCTTTGTGAAGTACGGATTCAAAACAAGAATCGGACCTAAAATATAAGTCCCGAAGAAATTGTTTTTTACAAATCCCTCGCATTTCGAATCCTTATTCATGCCGTCGCCCTTGGTGACATTTACAAAATGACTGGTATTTTCACCTAAATATCCGTTTGTAAACTGCGCTCTGAAACCTACTATTTCAATATCGTCATAAGTCCCCAGAACCAGTCCGCTGAAACGATCCATCATATTTCTTGTGGCATAAAAATCTATAAGTCCCAGACATTCGGTTATACTGCCGTCCCTGTCCGTGATGCTTTTGCCGAAAATTTCATGGGAGTTTCCTGTCATCAGGAAAATCGTTCCCTTATTTATCATATCGGCAATACGGTCTTTATACGGCATCAGACGCTTTATTACATTGATTTGCGTCTGCTCGGTCATGGGACCCATGTAGACCATATTGACGTCATGTTCAGCAAAATAAGGAGTGTCGTTAAGTTTGGTACTGATATATTCGGCTTCCGGAAGGCAAAGCTTAAGATATCGCATATTTCCTGTGTCACCGAAAAGGTTGCAGACTTCCGGAAACAGTTCTTCTATAATTATGCTCATAGTTTACCTCCAGTTTTTCAGCTGTTCTTTTATACTGTTCAAGGATTCCACATTAAACAGGTCGTACATAATAATAAGCTTGTCGAAAAGCTCTGGTTTCAGGTGGCTTGGAGTGTCTGTTTCGTTGCGGCAGCAGACAATCTTTTTCTTGTCGATACCTGCAATAAGCAGACGTACCATATAATCATCGGCTCTTTTTCCGCCTACAATAATTTGTTTTATGTCATCGCCTTTTAAGAACTCGAAGTCTGTTTCGTAGATCCAAGCAATATTTTCGGAAGTACGCTTTGAGTCATAAAGATCCTCAAGAATCATAATTACAGCCTTATTACCGCTTTCGCGTCTTATAAAGTCGCAAACACCGGAGCATGCAACGGGATTTTGTCCCTTAGCGAGGGAAACCAGTACTTCTTTTCCGCCTGCGTTAAAGCTGTCGTATCTTGACTTAACTACCTTGACCTCAGACATTGCCTTTGCTACCTGTTCATAGGAAAGTCCGAACGTACGGGAAAAGGTAACGGCAGCGACAGTATTATAAAGGTCTGTTATACGGTTGTTAGGCAGCTTGTAGCGTTCTTCTTTTCCGTTGTGCATAATTACTGCTTCGTTGTTCTCGCTTGCTTTTACGTCAAAGTCTATGTCAGGAGAGCTAAAACCGCAGCTGCACTTAGCTCGTCCTATATGATTATAGTGTCTGAAAGCAAATTCAAGCTTATTACCGCAAACAGGACAGTTTACTATATCGCATATTAGGTTGTCCAGAGTGGGATTTTCGTTTTCCAGTCGGTCGATACCGAAATAAGTTCTCGGATTTTTTTCAGCCAGCCGACTGCTTATAAGGTCATCACCGTTCAAAATGAGCTTTGTTTTTTCCGGAATATTACTGTTGAGGATGTTGAAAATAAACTCAGTATGAGCGTTTCTCTTCATGGAATCACGCTGAAGATTGGTACACACCAGCCAGTCGGGCTTTACGTAGGGGAGAACTCTCGCAGCACTTCGTTCATCGACTTCTAGTACGGCGGTATCTTTTTTGAAGCCGCCCGATAGAGTACAGTTATCAAGGAGCAGTGACGCTATTCCCGTATCCACATTACCGCCGAAGCTGTTGTTGATAATATCGTACCCATTAGCTTTAAGTATGTTGCCTATCATATTTGAAACGGTAGTTTTACCGTTTGTACCTGTAACTGCAATAACATTTTCCGGCATATCGAAGTGTTTAAGCAGGTCAGGGTAAAAAATCAGCATAATTTCTCCGGGCAGATTGGTCGCATTGCGTTTCATCAGACGCATAAGTTTTATCATGATTTTTGCCCCGAGTACTGAAATATAAAATCTTATTGGTTTTTTCATTCCTATCTCTTTCCTCTATATATAAAATGTGACTATTAAATAATAGCATTTTTAGTGTAAAATGTCAATCGAATTTACAAATACCGACAAATCTGTTTTTGAATTTTCGTAAAGGAGTTAAGTTTAATTTTGACAGGAAAGTATCATCTTATTCTTAAAAAAAATAAAACCCCCAGAGTGGCTAATCTGGGGGGTTTTATTTGGTCATTTTGCGTGCAAATGGCTAGATCGCCGCAATAAGACCGACAAATAGCATAAAATAAAGACCTGAGAATTATCTCTCTTGTGGTCATCTATATTATATATCACGAATTTAATTTTGTCAAGGGGTTAATAAAAAAACCTGAGAGTTGCCGCTCTCAGGTTTTTTCATTTTTTCATGTGTGGTAACATGGATACATCATCTCATTTGTGGTTACCAATATTATATACCACGGATTTATTTTTGTCAAGTATTAATTAAAAAAAAGACCTGAGAGCGGCTAACTCTCAGATCCTTAAATTGTTCAAATATCATCTCTCTTTTGTGACATTTATATTATATACCACAAATTTATTTTTGTCAAGGGTTTATAAAAATATTTTTTATTTTATATTTAACTTGACGAATTATGTAGAATAATGTATAATTATAACATTGTCGGCTTCTTCCGTCAGGAAGGAGGTGGGTATACATGAGTTACTTTTTATCATTTATCGTGGCTATTGCGGCACGCATAGTAGGTTACTATGTTTGCAAATGGTTAAATAGTCACGGAAAGTCCGACAATTAACCAAAATGAAATCCCCAGAGTGGCAGCTCTGGGGATTTCGCTCGTGTGAGACACATGAGTTATTATTTTATCATTTGTGGTTATTTATATTATATACCACGAATTTATTTTTGTCAAGGGGAAAATGAAATATTCTTTTATTTTGGATTATTTTTTATATTTTAACATAGGAATAAAAATATGAAATAGTAAACTATAAACTGCAATTATCATTATACAATTTTCATTATCAGATTTCAAGCATTTAAAGCAATGATTATCGGATTTAACAAAAAAAATATGATATAATGATATAAAGAATGTATGATATAATGGCATGGGTTATGTAAAGGACATCTAAACTTAATTATAAGCAGAAAGTTTCATAGATTGCTATATTATTTATAAATTTAAGCAAAATGGCAAAAAAAGTGGGATAAATTTATCTGTATGGCATATTTCGTCATATATTTCATAAAAAAAGTTTTATGGGTGTCATAATAATTTATATGGTTTATGCTATAATAAATTGGGTGAATAATATGACAGAATCTGATAAATTTTCAAATCGTTTGCTACAATTATTGGAGCACAATAATTTATCTGCACGACATTTAAGTATATCATTAGGTTTTAATGAAGGCTATATTAATAGAATCATTAATCGTAAGACATATCCAAATATAGTGATTTTTTTTGAAATATGTGATTTTTTTAGAATTACTCCAAAAGAATTTTTTGATTATGAAGTCGAAGATCCGACTTTGATAAATGAATTAATGAAAGAAATTCAAAAGTTAGACTATAAGCAGACGGAATATCTTCGTTTATTTATAAAACAAATGACATGAGTTTACTGTATAGTAAACTCAATTTGTCTTTTGAAATGAATCGGAAATTTACTCTTTTGTTCTAATTCGAACGTTTTCATTAAACCCTTTTTCTTTTTTAAATTTCCGATTCATTTGAGAAAATAAACGCTTATTTCTTATTATTCTCAAAGGTTGTAAGAATATAATCAATTATTTTGCGTTCTTCTTCATTGAGATTTTGCAGCCTTTTAAAAGTCTGGTCAGTCCATTTTGGATCTTCATCGTTGTAACGGAAAAATTACTCAGGCGAAATATTAAAGAAATCGCATAATTCAAAGAATTTTTCCATTCTTGGTAAAGATACAAAATTTATGATTTTATTCATGTTATTGGCTTTATAGCCTAACAATCGACTTAACTCATGGTCATTCAAATTGTTTTGCTTTTGAAGCTGCATTATTCGATATACAAAATTTTCACGATTGTTCATGTCATCACCTATAATATTATAACATAAATAAATGGAAAATTTTTCTACAAAACACTTGAAAAAAAGAATTATATGTGTTATAATATAAATATAGGGGAAATAAAAGCGATTTTTGTTGTTTGAAATGAACCGATTCGATAAGAGGCATTGATATCATAAATTATTCGAGAGGTATCTCTTTTAGGTTTTTGTGCTGCCTAATTTGATAGAGATAGTATTTTACGGTCACTCAATGTCGTTTCGGTTCATTTGAGACAATGAACTTGCTGTTCGGCAATATCAGGTCAAGCAAGCGAGAGTTTCTGAGTTTTTTTTGTAGTGAAACTTCCCAAATACCTCTGCAAAATCATGGTTATTTTAAAAAATTTTTTTCAGAAGCATGCTTAACCTTTAGCTTGCTTGACCTAATGTTGCTGAACAAAAAAAGACGGTCTTTCGACCGTCTTTTTCTTTTAAAATTCAATTTTCTTATTAATAAAGTCCGTAAGCTCTTCGATTCTGATTCTTTCCTGTTCCATGGTGTCTCTGTCTCGTACTGTTACACAACCGTCCTTTTCCAGTGTGTCAAAATCGTATGTAATGCAGAAAGGCGTACCGATTTCGTCCTGTCGGCGGTATCTTTTACCAATCGAACCTGTTTCGTCGTACTCGACATTGAAGTGCTTCGCAAGCATTGCATAAACTTCACGAGCCTGTTCGCTCAGCTTTTTGGAAAGGGGCAGTACTGCGGCTTTAACAGGTGCGATTGCAGGGTGAAGATGCATAACCGTTCTTACGTCGCCCTCTGCGATTTCCTCTTCCTCGTACGCTTCGCACAGAAAAGCAAGCGTTACACGGTCCGCACCCAGAGACGGTTCAATAACGTATGGTATGTACTTTGTATTTGTATCGGGGTCAAAATATTCAAGGGACTTTCCGCTGCATTCCATGTGTCTGCCTAAATCGTAGTTAGTTCTGTCGGCAATGCCCCACAGTTCGCCCCATTCCTTGAACGGGAATCTGAATTCGATGTCTGTTGTGGCTTCCGAGTAGAATGCAAGTTCCTCCGGATCGTGGTCACGGTATCTTAAGCTTTCTTCTCTGATACCTAAGGACTTCAGCCAGTTCATGCAGTAATCTTTCCAGTAAGCGAACCAGTCGAGGGCAGTCTCAGGCTTGCAGAAAAATTCCATTTCCATCTGTTCAAATTCTCTGGTACGGAAAATAAAGTTGCCAGGAGTAATTTCGTTTCTGAATGATTTACCTATCTGACAGATACCGATAGGAAGTTTTTTTCTGGTAGTCCTCTGAACGTTTAAGAAGTTTACAAAAATTCCCTGAGCAGTCTCCGGACGGAGATAAACAGTATTTTGAGAATCTTCTGTAATGCCCATAAATGTTTTGAACATCAGGTTAAACTGCTTTATATCTGTAAAGTTTGATTTTCCGCAGTTCGGGCATTTAATACCGTTATCGGAAATAAATTTTGCCATTTCTTCAAAGCTCCAGCCTGCGGGATTTGCGTCTGACTGGGATTCGATAAGCTGGTCTGCTCTGTGACGGGATTTGCATTCTTTGCAGTCCATAAGAGGATCGGAGAATCCGCCTACATGTCCGGAAGCGACCCATGTCTGGGGATTCATTAAAATAGCACTGTCAAGTCCTACATTGTTCGGGTTTTCCTGTACGAATTTTTTCCACCATGCTTTTTTTATATTGTTTTTCAGTTCAACGCCTAAAGGACCGTAATCCCATGAGTTGGCAAGTCCGCCGTAGATTTCGGAACCGGCGTAAACAAACCCTCTGGATTTACAGAGATCGACAATTTTGTCCATAGATTTATCGTTGTTGGAAGTCATTTATTTATTCCTCGCTTTACTAATAATAATTCCATTTTATTTTACTCTAAAACAGCATAAAAGTCAAGGATTAGTTTTTCTGGGATACGGCTTTTCTACATCTGTCAGATCCAATAAATAATCAACGCTTGTTCCGAATAATTCGGATAAGATAATCAGTTGTTCAACTGTTGGATAACGTAAGCCTCGTTCAATTTTAGAATAATCGCTTTGGTCAATACCTGTTTTCATCTGTACTTGAAGTTGTGTTAAGCCTTTTTCAAGTCTTATTTTCTTTAATTTATGCATTTTTTTATGCTTCTTTACCAAAAATATCTATATTAATTATGTCATATTGCCTAATTGACAAATAGGTCGATTTACCCTATAATATAAATATGGTAATAATAACCAACATTAATTTTATTATACTTGAAAAAAGCATATATAATGCCAAGTAAGGATATATTTTTTTAATGTAATATGAAACGAGTTAAAGAACATTGCTTTACGGCAGCGCTAATGAGCGTTAGGGCTCTGCTAATCTCCCTTACCTCTTAATTGAGGTTATATATTTATGATCATGGTTAAATCAAATTTTTACAGTCCATCTCTTTGTTCAATGGAGACACGAGTGTTTTAGATTAGTTTTGAGGGTTAGCGTTGGTTCTTTAGCTCGTTTGATATTATATGTAAGCAGCACAAATATGTGCTGCTTTTTTTGAACTTAAGAGTTGTTTCTGTTCGACCTTATAGAAAGTATATAGTTGAAATAAGGACGTATAAAAGTTTTTGCTAAGCTTTTTTCAAAAAGCGTAAAAAAAGTATGGGAACCCCCTTTACAAATTAAAAAAAGTATGTTATAATAAAAAAGCTGTCGAGGTGTGGCTCAGTTTGGTAGAGCGCTGCGTTCGGGACGCAGAGGCCGTGGGTTCAAGTCCCGTCACCTCGACCAACCCCTTATTTTAAATTATTTTATTGTCTGTGATATCGTTATTAATTCTGGTGTCACAGCTTTTTTCTTAAATTTTAAGGAGAACTATTATGTTAAAAAAATTTTTGGCTTTTTCTATAACTGCAATTATGATTTTTTCATTGTCTGCCTGCGGAAATAAAGAGGCAGAAGAAAAAGGCGATTATTTGTCAGGAAACAAATGGGAAAGTACAGCGGGTATGCTGCTTGATCTTGACAAGGAAGGGACTTTTAAATTTTTCAAAGACAAGTCCGATAAGGAAGACAACTATTATTCCGGAACGTTTGAAGTAAAGAACGGCAGTGAAGCCGTTGAATATCTTGAAGAAGTTCATGCACTTCCGGCAGAAAGCCAGCGTTCGGCAATGGTTGGATTTGGAGTAGATGAAAATTATTACTATGCTCTTATTCTGACCAATAAAGAATGTATTGAAAACGGTGCAAATACTCTTTCTGAGGAGAACGAAGTTGCATATTATGGCTATTATATGCCCGATTATGAATATCTGAATCTTTATAGTCTTAAAACAATGAGTCAATATGAATTTTATAAAAAATGATAAAAAGGCGGATTTTCCGCCTTTATTTTTTGCATTTTTTTAGGCTTTGTGGTATAATTGTTACAATGAATATGGGGAGAGTGAACATATGGTACTTTATATAATTCTTTTTATTGTTTTATTAATAATCATACTTTTAGGCGTTGCTCTTATACGTGCTGTGCTGATAAAAAAAGAATGCGGAGACAGTAAGCCGTATGATATGGAAAAGGACGGAATTGACCCGAAGCTTCATGCCGAACATCTTTCACGTATGATTCAGGTGGCGTCTGTCAGTCGAAGAGGCAGCAATGACCTTACAAAAATCTATGAAATGCATAAGCGTCTTGAGGAGCTTTATCCGTTGATCCATAGTAAGCTTGAAGTAAAAGATATCGACGGCGCTCTCCTTTACCGCTGGAAGGGTAAGGATTCTGAAAAAGCTCCTGTGCTGCTTATGTCTCATCATGACGTGGTTGAAGCTGTAGGTGAATGGAAGTATCCTCCCTTTTCCGGAACTATCGCAGACGGCAGAATCTGGGGACGAGGTACTGTTGATACGAAGGGTGCGTTATGTGCAATACTGGAAAGCGTTGAGTATCTTTTGTCAAAAGGATTTCAGCCGGAAAGAGACTTTTACATAGCTTCCTCCTGCAATGAAGAAATAACGGGAGACGGAGCAATTAAAACTGTTGAGTATATGTATAAAAAAGGCATTCGTCCGGAGCTTGTAATGGACGAGGGCGGTTCTGTAATGGGAAATATGATGGGGTGTGAAGCTAACTGCGCAATGGTCGGAATACTGGAAAAGGGCAGGGCAAACGTCAAGTTTATCGCTCATTCACATGGCGGTCATGCCAGTATTCCTTTCAGACACAATCCCTTTGCACGTCTTGCAAAGCTGATTAACAAGGTAGAAAGTCATCCGCCCTTTAAAGTGAAGCTTACAAAACCCGTTAAGGAAATGTATAAGGCGATGGCTCCTTATATGCCTTTTAAATATCGATTTTTACTGGGAAATACGTGGTTTTTAGGTCCGATTATGCCTTACTTCATGAGAAAAATGGGAGGTCAGCCGGCAGCGTTGGTGTCTACGACTTGCGTATTTACAATGGCTGAGGGAAGTCACGGAGCAAATGTTATTCCGGAAACTGCAACAGCTACTGCAAATATGAGATTTATGGTTCATGAACCGCTGGAAGCGTCCTTACATAAAATGCTTAAGCTTGCTAGAAAAAATGATATATGGATGGAAATGATAACAGGTTTTGATATTCCTCCGGCGGCGGACACAAAATGCTCTGCATATAAAAAGGTAGTCAAGCAGATCGAGCTGACATTTGGTGATATTCCCATTATTCCGTATGTAATGCTTGCGGGAACAGATGCCCGTCACTATACCAAAATATGTGACTGTGTATTGAGATTCGTTCCTCTTACCATGACGGATGAACAAATGAAATCCGCCCATGCAGTCAATGAAAATCTTAATATTTCATCTCTTGCAAGAGCGGTCAATTTTTATACTGATTTTATTGAAAATTATGAAACCATACCGATCAAAACATGATAGATTCAATGTCCTCAAACGACATCTGAGGATGGAGCGTCATATTTATTCCGGCAGCAATCATTGATGCGGAACGTTCTATAAGACGGTCTATGTCACGGGGCGTTACCATCATATTGGGCATGCTGCCGGCAATTTTGTTTCCCGTATAATCATGGACTATTGTATGCATATCCACAACTGTGGGTACTCCGACCGCTATAACCGGAACGCCCAGTGTTGCTTCTGAAAGCTCACGGCGTTTGTTCTGAACGCCGCTTCCCGGAGAAATACCGGTATCTGAAAGCTGAATGGTTTTTCCAAGTCTGTTTATATCAGAACATGCAAGAGCGTCAACTGCGATAATTGCCTGTGGATCTATTTTTTCCATCAGACCGTCTATCAGTTCGGCAGTTTCTATACCTGTTTGTCCTAAAACTCCGCTTGCAAGTACGCCAACAGGGCGCAGACTGGTAAGAAAATCGTCCTCGTCTTTCAGTTCTTCCTTGAGATGACGTGTGGCAAGTATCTTTGAAGCCGTTTGCGGACCTAATGCGTCGGGAGTTATATCATTGTTGCCCAGCCCCACAACGAGTACTTTACCGTCGGGAACAAACTGTGAAAGCTCTTCTGAAAATTCCTCGCACATTTCACGGAAATCTTTTGAAAAACAACTGAATACACTGCCTTCAAGAGTAATATATTTTCCTTTTTTCTTGCCTATTTTTTCGCCGTGCTTATCCTCGGCAATATTTATTTCGGTAATTTTAAACGCTTTACCTCTTTCGGTTTTGGTTATACCTTCGCTGATTTTTGCAGCGTTAATACTTTCCAGCGCTAAGTCGGTTCTTATACTCATTTTTTCTCCTTTCCTTGCACTATTAATAAAAAGTTGTGCATTATGCTTTAAATCAACCGTGTTTTTTCGTTATATTATTTTGAAATTGCCTATTGCATTTTAAAGTATAAAATGGTAAAATAATTATTAGTGTTGGTGCAGAGAATGCACAATACAGATGATCATTACATCTGTATTTTTTAAAACAACGGTCGTGTCCGGCTTTTTAAGTCTGCGTTGTTTTTATTCTATGCTACTTTTTCTGAATTATTATTTGTATTTTTGTCAATAATAGATTCAGATAATTCAATATTTTGTCAGGGAGGTGCAACGAAATGCCAAATATTAAATCCGCAATGAAGAGAGTTAAGGTTAACAAGACAAAGGCTGCCGCTAACAAGGCAAGAAAATCAAATCTTAAAACTGTTCTCAAGAAAGCTGATGCAGCTTGTGTTAACAACACAGCAGACAAGGCAGAAGCAATCAGAGTTGCTATAAAGAAAGTAGATCAGGCTGCTGCTAAGGGTCTTATGCATAAGAACTGTGCAAGCAGAAAGAAGGCTCAGCTGGCTAAGAAGCTTAATGCCGCTGGTTAATTATAAAAATCAGATTAATAATGCATGTAAAAAAGCGTGTTCTGAATGAACACGCTTTATTTTTTTAATTGTTTCAGTAAATATAAAAGCGTGCTCCGAAGAACACGCTTCTTTTATAATAGTTTTTCAACTGCTTTTGGAATTTCCGAGATTTCAGATACTGTTATATCCGCTTTGTCAAGCTCATGAGGTTCACAATAGCCGTAAGTACAGCCTATAGATTTAAGGTTATGTTTCCATGCCGTTTCAAGATCCAGATATCTGTCGCCTATAATGATAAAATCACCGATATGCTTTTTGGCAATACTTGTAAAAATTTCCGGCTTTGATTTGAAACCAAAATCTTCAGTACAATAAAAATCACAGTAGAATCTGTCAAGACAGTGTACTTTTCTGTGCGCTTCCATATAATCATGCATACAGTTGCTTAGAAAAATCAGATTATGTCCGCTTTCCTTAAGATTTTGCAGTACTTCCTCAGCTCCGCTGTAAAGTACTGATTTTTCTTTGTTTATCAGTTCCATCATTGAATCGCCGATTATTTTACTGCAAAAGTCCTTTTCATTTTGAGGAAGTTCTGGCATGAATCTGTTCCACATATCCTTTACAGAATACCCCAGATAACTGCTGACTTCCTCATAGCTGTATTCATATATCGGTGCAAGTCCGTTATCTGTAAGGTATTTGTATCCGATATAAAAAGATGGGACATATATTTTTGCGCAGTCGTGGATAGTACCGTCATAATCAAGAATAATATTAGCCATTATTTATCCATCTCTCTTATAAGGTTTACCATTTCAATAGCTCCGAGAGCACAGTCATAGCCCTTGTTGCCAGCCTTTGTACCGGCTCTTTCAATAGCCTGTTCAATGTTTTCGGTAGTAACAACGCCGAACATTACAGGAATATCGGAATTCATGGAAACTGTTGCAATTCCCTTTGATACTTCATTGCATACATAGTCATAGTGACTGGTTGAACCTCTTATAACTGCTCCCAGACAAATCACAGCGTCATATTTACCGCTGTTAGCCATTTTCTTTGCAATAAGAGGGATTTCAAAAGCTCCCGGTACCCATGCAACGTCAATGTCATTTTCGTTTACGTTGTGTCTTTTCAGACCGTCCAGAGCTCCTCCTAAGAGCTTTGATGTAATAAATTCATTGAATCTTGCGGCAACAATACCGATTTTAATGTTTTCTGATACAACTTTTCCTTCAAATACGTTCATTTTTCATTACTCCTTTATTAATAATTTAAAATATGACCCATTTTTTTCTGTTTGGTTTTCAGATAGAATTCATCATATTCAGTGGCGTCCATCTGAATTGGTACACGTTCGCTTATTGTAAGACCAAAGTCTGATAGTCCCTCTATTTTAAGAGGATTGTTAGTAAGAAGTCTCAGAGATTTTACTCCAAGGTCACGTAAAATCTGTGCACCAATGTAATACTCTCTCAGATCCTCGTCAAAGCCTAAGGCAAGATTAGCTTCAACGGTATCCATACCCTGATCCTGTAAAGCGTAGGCTTTAAGTTTGTTGATAAGTCCTATACCACGTCCCTCCTGACGGAGATAGAGAAGAATACCCCTTCCTTCTTTTTCGATTTGAGTCATGGCTGCGGCAAACTGCTGACCGCAGTCACATTTGATTGAACCGAAAGCATCACCTGTAAGGCATTCGGAATGAACACGGCAGAGAACATTTTCACCGTCTCCGATATCGCCCTTTACCAGAGCAACATGATGCTCTCCGTTAAGCTTGTTCATGTAGCCGTAGGCCTTGAAATTGCCGTATTTGGTGGGCATTTTTGTAACTGCCGCACATTCAACAAGCTTGTCATGTACCTTTCTGTACTGCTGTAATGCCTTGATAGTAATAAATTTCAGACCGAATTTTTCAGCCATCTGAATCAGCTCGGGAGTTCTCATCATAGTACCGTCATCACGCATTATTTCACAGCAAAGACCGCATGCTTTAAGTCCGGCAAGCTTTAAAAGGTCGACCGTAGCTTCAGTATGACCGTTTCTTTCCAGTACACCATTTTTCTTGGCAAGAAGAGGGAACATGTGTCCCGGACGTCTGAAATCTTCAGGTTTTGCATTATCGTCAACGCATTTCATTGCCGTTACCGAACGTTCAGCGGCGGATATACCGGTTGTGGTGCTGATATAGTCGATTGAAACTGTAAATGCAGTTTCGTGATTGTCGGTGTTGTCGTCCACCATTTGAGGCAGACGAAGCTTTTTAATGTATTCATGGCTCATTGGCATACAGATAAGTCCCTTAGCGTGCATAGCCATAAAATTAACGTTTTCAGTAGTGGCAAATTCCGCCGCACATATAAGGTCACCTTCGTTTTCACGATCCTCGTCATCTGTAACAAGGATCAATTTGCCTTGCCTTAAATCTTCAAGGGCTTCTTCAATAGTATTGAATTCAAACATAATATTTACCTCCCTAAAATCCTGCATTTGCAAGAAATTCTCTGGTTATTCTGCTTTTTGGTTTTTCATCGTGATTAAAGTTCAAAAGTTTTTCGACATATTTGCCCACAAGGTCATTTTCAAGATTTACTGTATCTCCCGGCTTTTTTTGTGAAAGTATAGTTTCTTTTGCAGTATGGGGGATGACGGAAACGCTGAAACTGTCTTTTAAGACTTCGGCAACGGTCAGGCTTATACCGTCGACCGCCACTGAACCTTTCTCTATTATATATTTCATAATACTGCTGTCTGCGGAAATTGTGTACCACACAGCATTATCGTCTTTTTTTATATTGGTTATGATGCCTGTTCCGTCAACATGACCTGCAACAATATGTCCGCCGAACCGTCCGTCTGCTGCCATTGCACGTTCCAGATTAACAGGACTTCCGGATTTGAGTTCCGACAGGGAGCTTCTGTGAAAGGTCTCGTTCATAACGTCGGCAGTAAAAGTATTTCCGGATATTTCCGAGGCGGTCAGGCACACGCCGTTTACTGCGACGCTGTCGCCTATTTTAAGGTCGGAAAATATTTTTTCAGCAGAAATTGTAAGTTTTGCTTCAAGAGGATTTCTGCGGACTGCAGATATTGTTCCGATTTCTTCAATTATTCCTGTGAACATTTAGTAACCTCCCATTCTATTAAAATATCGTTTCCAAAGTATGTTATTTCGGGTCTGCAAAGAATTATTCCGCTGTCCGGTGAATCAAAGCCCATACCTCCTACAGGTGAGGGAGCGGATTTTCCTCCCAATATTTTCGGGGAAATATAAGCTTGTATCCTGTTTACTATCCCCGACTGCAAAGCGCTGAAATTAAGCTCACCGCCGCCCTCAAGAAGAATACTGTCGATTTTTTCTTCACCTAGTTTTTTCATAAGATATATTAAGTCGACATGTCCCTTATCTGACGGAGTTTGAATTATTTTTATTCCCATTTGTTTATAAGCTTGTGTATTTTCAGCGTTTTCAAGACATGCGATAATTGTAGGAACGTCCTTTGCGGTTTTGACTATATTGCAGTCTAAGGGCGTTTTCAGATGGCTGTCGCATATTATTCTTATGGGGTTTCTGCCATTTTCAAGACGACAGGTGAGCATTGGATCGTCCTTTAAAACAGTATTTATGCCAACCATGATTCCCGAATATCTCAGTCTGCTTTTCTGAACGTCATGACGTGACTGTTCATTGGAGATCCATTTTGATTTTCCTGAGACTGATGCAATTTTTCCGTCGGCAGTCATGGCATATTTCATAACAACATAAGGTGTTTTGTGGGTTATATAATGAAAAAAAACACGGTTTAGTTTATCGCAGTCTTCTTTTAATATTCCCGTTTCCACTTCAATGCCGTGATTGCGGAGAATTTCTGCTCCTTTTCCGGCAACAAGAGGGTTTGGATCGTCCGAACCCATATATACTTTTTTTATTCCGCTGTCGATTATCGCCTGAGTACAGGGAGGCGTTTTGCCGTAATGGCAGCATGGCTCAAGAGTAACATATATTTCTGCACCCGCCATATCCTCAGTACATTTTAAAATAGCGTTTCTTTCGGCATGAAATTCTCCGTATCTGTGGTGATGATCCTTTGAGATTATTTTGCCGTCCTTTACTATGACCGCTCCCACCATTGGATTGGGATTTGTAAATCCCATACCCTTTTTTGCTTCCTCCAGAGCGACGCTCATATAATCTTCTTTAGTCATTTTAACAGCTCTCCTTAAAACAGAAAATGCCCTGAAAATCAATCAGGGCATAAGTTTATAAATTTGACGGAAGATATAAAAAACTCTGAAATGCCAAAAACACTTCAGAGGGCAATAACATTATAAATGTCTTCTTCCATCCAGACTTTACTGTCGGTTTCGGAGTTTCACCGAATCGTGCGCTTTACGCTTGCGGACTTTACCGCCGGTAGGGAATTCAACCCTGCCCTGAAGACTATGTTAAATTTTAAATAAAGTATATCACAATGAACCGCGTCTGTCAATAGGCTTTACGGTGTTTAGCAGTAAAATTTTTCAAGATCCAGAAGCTTTTTCTTTATATCAAGACCGGCAGCATAGCCTGTAAGACTGCCGTTTGCACCGATAACTCTGTGACAGGGGATCATTATAGCTATGGGATTTTTATTGTTTGCGTTACCTACAGCTCTTGCACCGCCGGACTTACCTATTTTTTCGGCAATTTCTCCGTAGCTTGTCGTTTGACCGTATGGAATTTCAGTCAGGGCTTTCCATACCTTTCGTTGAAAATCAGTACCGTCCGGCTTTAAAGGTACTGTAAAAACTTTTCTGTCTCCCTCGAAATATTCCTGAAGCTGATTTACAGCTTCGGAAATCAGCGGAGTTTTTTTATTGACGTATTCAGATTTTCCAAAGTGAACGGCTTTTATATAGTTTTTATCTGCAATAACAGTGATTTCTCCTATATCTGATATAAATGTATAATAAAACACAAAATCATCTCCCGAATCCTATTATACATTTAATATTATCTGTTGTAAAGTTTATTCCGAAATTTTTATTTTATAGTAGAAATTCAGATTGGGAATAAGATCTTCCCATGTACGGTTTTCTGAAATTCCTCTGGCATTTATGCTTTTTTCTATTCCGAATACGTCCGCTTTCATTCCTGTTACCGTTTTTGCAATAGTTTTTGCACAGAGTCCCGAAATTTGTTCTGCGACGTTTTTCTTTACTGATTCACGGTCAATATCGTTTTCTTCAGCGTTGCCGTTTATTTTTATTTCAACAGTAATATTTATTTTATCGTCCTGCTTTTCAGCGGTAATTTTTGTACTGCTTTTCCGTACATAAAAATCAACATTTCTGCCGTTTATGTCAAGAGGAAGATAAATGTCTTTAATACCGCCGTTTAACCAGCAAAGTCCTTTTGATTCATCACGGGAGAGAATACCGATCAATTTTTCCCCGTTTATTACGGACATATAAATCTCGCCGTCTTTATATACGGGAACGGCCGCCTTGCAGTCAACGCCGAGTAGATCGTCAATTACTGAGCTTATATTTTTTTTGACAATAATCCCGCTTCTGCTGCTGCTGTCAATTATCTCCGGAAGAAAATCACTTTCAGATTCGGCGACAAGTCCGGCGGCGTTTTCAGGTACGCATATTACTGAGCATGAAGGGGAAATACGGTTGTTCTGCAAAAGTGAACTCAGGTTTTTATATATATTTTCCGGACTTGCGGCAAACAGCTCCAGATGTCCGGCAAACAAATTTTTTCCCTGAGTTCTTTCAGAATCGGCAATTGCCGAAAACAAAGTTGTGCCTTGACCTGTCAATACTTCATCGCTGCCGTAAAGCTGTAAAGATATAGTTTGAACGTCGTTGCAATCAGCTCCTATTGTTCTTATAAAGCCTTTGTCTCTTACTTCGGATCTGCCGGAACAGCCGCTAAGCGTCAGCAGAAGCAGAAACGGCGGAATCAGACGTTTTGCTTTCATGTTTTAACTTCCTCCTTGTATACATTATAATGGGAACTATCACAGCCAGCAGTAATATTAATATGCCTGTTACGGCGGTCAGATCAATGTTCAGAATATTTACGGCTGACGACGCTCCGAGCATCAGTACAGTTGAAAGGAGAGTATTGTATTTCAGATCCGGAAAGATCTCCTTTATAAGCATTGAGCAAAGTACTATCTGAAGAGTTACGGTCATTACACATAGCATAGTAAACAAAATCATATATAAAGAGTCTGCTCTTTGAATACTGAAAGGCTGGGAGTAAGCGCCTGCTGAGAAAAACGGATAATCGGAAAGTTCCATGATTCTTCCCAGCACAGTTATTTCTATAACCGCAATAAGCTCTGTCAGAATAAATTTACCGGTAAAAAATGCAGTTATGCTTTTGGATCTTGGCTCAGGAACGAATTCCAGAAGAACAAACATCATTACAAGCTCGCCGGACGAACAGAATTCCCGTATAACAGATTCGGTTATTTCTTTAAAATCTGCATTAGGAGCAAAATTTGAAAGTTCTGCTTTAGGGTATGCGCCGAGTATCATTACAAAAAGAGAAAAGATAATAAGTCCCAGCATAATTGTTGCATATCTGTTAAAGGACTTTATTCCCATTGACGCAGTATAAATACATACGGCTGCAAGTATGATTGCTCCGGCAAGGCTGCTGTCTATGGGAAAGTATACGCTTTTAGTAACTCCCCAGAGATTACTGAAGGAAACCGAGCCCCATAAAATAAAAAACAGGAAGTAAAGAAATTTGCCGAACTTGCCGAAAAGCATTTCTTTTTTCAGTGAAAAATTCTTTTGTCTGTAAAGAGCCAGCATAGGTAAAACTGCCGCAAGCTGAAGAAGTATTGAAATCGCTGCCCCGGCCATTTGTCCGGCATCCGACGGATGTGCAGAGCATATAATACTGAACATTCTTATTCCTATTAAAACGGCAAAAAGCTGACTGTGGCTAATTCTGTTCATGAAGATCCTCCACTGTAAAATCATTATTCTGCATTTTTTTGAAACCTGACCGTACCGCTGTATCTCCCATAGCTTTTTTTATAAACGGAGCAAAAGGTGCGGTGTAAGGAAAGCCGTAATCCTCTGTGGCACACATATTGAAAAGAACGGCAGCGCCCAACAGGCTGATCCCGTAAAGACCCCAGATTCCTCCGCAGATCACAAAAACTATTCTCAGTATCGTAATGCTTTGAGTAAGCTCAGGGATAACAAAACCGCTTACTACCGATAATGCGGCAACTGTAAGAAGAGGAGTGCTTATCAGTCCCGACTGTACGGCGGAATCTCCTATTATAATTCCGGCAACGATGCTGACTGCTCCGCCTACTGCTTTAGGAAGCCTTAGTCCGGCTTCTTTTATGATTTCATACATTATAAGAACGCCTATGGTTTCGGCAACTATAGAAAACGGTGCGTTTTCTTCTGATTGCGAAAGTAACACAAGAAGAGTACTGTTTAAAAGTTCGGGGTGATGCATGGCAACGGCGACATAAAACGCGGGCAGTAAAACCGACAGAAAAAACGCCCCATACTTAAGCCATCTTATAAATGTACCGAAATAAGGTTTGAAATTATAATCGTCAACAGTCTGGAAATTGTCACTGACAAGTTTTGGTATGATAAGCGCATATGGATTGCCGTCTACCAGAATGGCAACACGGCCTTCAATAAGCTTGGAACATAATACGTCCGGACGTTCAGTCATACCTACAGAGGAAAAAATCCGATGTTTGCCTGATTCGATAAACGGCTGAATATAACCGGTTGAAAGAATGGATTCAAGTTCAGTTTTATTAAGGGAATCCATAATACGTTTTATGAGCTTTTTGGGAACACGGTCAGACATGTAGCAGATACAAAGGTCTGTCTGACTTTTATCTCCCAGAACAAAAAGCTTCTGGACAAGTACGGGAGATTTGATTTTTCTTCTTATCAGGGACATATTAGTACGTATGACTTCAACAAATCCCTCGTGAGACCCTGTTAGGTTGTTTTCGCCTGACGGTTCGTTAATGCCCCTTGATTCGTACCCCTGAACCCCGAAAGCGAGTACGTAATCTGCTCCGTCCGCTGCAAGCAGAGCAAAACCGGAATTCAGCAGACGGAAAAAGTCTTCATAGTTATATGCTGTGGGACGGTCTATGGATAACAGCATTTTTCCGTTTATGTGGCTTAACAGTGCTTCGGCGCTTTTGTCAGGCAGATCTATTTTCATTAAAGGGTGAAGAATGAGTTCGGTAATCGTGGCGGTGGAAACAAGTCCCTCACAGCAGAAAAGGCAAGCTTTTAAGCCGCTTATTTCAACCTCATTTATAAGTACGTCTGAGCTTTCACCTGAAATTTCTTTTATTTTTTTAATATTTTCGGATAAATCAGGTATTATAGGTATATTTTTTAAGATACTCTGCTTCATATAATTCTCCGTTCTCCGGCGGACCGGTTATATTTCACAGGTTATTATTGCCTGAAATGTGCAAAAAATACAATACATAAAAATAAAAAAGTCAAGAATCTGAAAAAATATGGGTATATAAAAGTGAGTTTTGTTAAAAAAACATAATAAAATGAAAAGCGGCTTTATCCAAAATAAACAAATATATTAAATATTCAAAAAAAACACTTTACATAACAGTATTTATAGAGTATAATATAAAAAAGAATTTATTCGGAATAAACTTGAGAAATCTTGGATTTGTAAAAGATATCTATTGACTTTTTTAAAAACATAGATTATAATATAAGTACAGCATGTTTGTCATATCTGCAAAATTTATATATTACATGTTAAAAAAATATAGTGTAATTTGCAAAATGACATTAAATCGACTTTTATTCATTATATTCAACAATTCAGAGTGATTTATTTTAGAAAATTATACAAAAAAGTTCTGAACCTATTGACTTTAACACTGTCATAATTTATAATTGTAATGTGATTTAGATTGCGAGTATAATTAAAGAGATGTACAGAGCAAGTATCTCTTTATTATATATTATTTTTTATGTTTTATTAGAAAAGGAGGAAAACGCAAATGAGAACAAAAAAACTTTTAGCAGGCGTATGCGCTTCACTTATGATCGCTGCTTCTGCTATTACGACTGTTACAGCTGCTGAAAGCGTAAACGTTACTATAGGTAACGCAACAGCTGCGCCAGGCGAAACGTTTACGGTAAAGATGGAGCTATCAGATATACCGTCTGCCGGAATTAACGCATGTGATTTTGGTATCAAGTATGATTCATCAGTTCTGACAATTGACGACGTTGCTTTAGGAGATCTGGCAAAGGGTGACGACACTTCGGTTGAGGGCATGCCTGACCCGTTTGTTTACAATATTGAGGACAATCTGGTTTGTGTAACTTATGGTGTAGGTACATCTAACACTGATTTTTACATGACAGGCTCAGGTACATTCCTTACAATTTCCGGTACTGTAAGTCAATCGGCAGCTCCAGGTACAAAATCCGATTTGGAAATTGTTGCTGTTGACAGACTGACAACTCCTACATCTTCATCAGTAAATGATGAAATAATTTTTGGATTATACGGTTCAGATGAAGAAGTGATTGTTTATGATCCTACAATTACTAACGGTTATGTTGAGGTTGAAGGCGAAGCAACAACTGAAGAGTCCACCGGAAATACAGGAACTTCAATTGACTTTGGCGAGGTTACGCTTATGGGTGATACAAACCGTGATGATGTTATAGACAGTACGGATATTGTTGTGTTAAATAAATATCTTTTAAATAAAGTTCAGTATCCGCTTCAGGACAGTTCAGCATATGCAAACGGAGACTGCGATAAAGATAAGGATTTAACTACAAAGGATAGTTTGTTTATTATTCAGCATGTTCTTGGAATTGAACTGTTAAATTGATTGCCTTTAAGCCGTTCGGCTTAATATAAAAGGGGGATCACCCAAAAAAATAATGTTAGTTTGTTGAGGATAACAAACAGAAAGGAAAAATAGTGATGAAGAAAGGTAAATTTCTTTCTATCTTAACAACTGTTGCTATGGCTGGCAGCATGGTGTTAAGTGTCGTACCTTTTACAGCTTCTGCTTATGTCGGTGACGTAGTTGAGACAGCGGGCAAATTTTCTATGACTGCTGATCAAACTAATTTCACACTGGATGAAATTAAAGCAGGCGCTACTGCAAAAGTAAAGGTACATTTTACAGGCGATGTGTCTGGTGAAAAAATGTTAAGTCTTGAGAGTAAATTTGATTGCAGCGACAGTGACTGGAAGGTTGTTCCAACAAATATGACACTCCCGTACCCATGTCAGATTGCTAATGACAAGGGATCTAAGCCTAGTAGCTTTAGAAAAGATTCTACAAATACATCCAGTATCTGGACTAAGGATTTTCCGGCTGATCCAGACAGTGCCAGAGGAAACCCGATTTCATATGCATTAAAAGTAGAATTAGAGGGCGGTTACCAACCAGGCGCATATCCGATTTTTAAATACATAACAGATGAAACAATCGGATACATTAAACCGGGTGAAGGCGATGCAGTTTGTGAATTTGATGTAGAATTCCCAACAGATTTGGCTGAAGGCGAATATACTATTGATTTTATGGATGCTCGTTGCGTTATTGATTTACATCGTGGTGGTGTAGATTTGGCAGACGCATTCCCAGAAACAACAGGCATTACATTTACAATTGGTGATAAGGCTGAAACTACACCGGCTGAAACAACACCAGCTGTAACAACAAAGGCTACAACTGTTAGCACATCAGATAACAGAAATTACATTGACGAATTTAAGTTATCTGCTGAAAAGGTAAAAGCAGAAGCCGGAGCAGACGATGTTGTTGTAGCAGTTTATTGTGATACAAACGAATATCTGATCGAAGCTCTTGAATTTAAGATGAGCTATGATAAGTCAGTGCTTGAACTTACAGAAATAGAAATTCCGGAACTGTGCGGTTTGGATCCTGCAGCTATTGATACGGCTATATCGACTGGAGTATTATCATATAAGCAGGTTGGTGAAGGCCAGATTACAAACTATGCAGAAGATCCTATTGCATTACTTCACTTCAAGGTTAGTGCTGATGCATCCGGTGAAATTCCTGTAAAAATTGTAGGCGCTACAAGAGATGTTCCAGTATGCTTACAGAAATATTGGCCAGCACCAGATTGGCTATACGATTATCTTACACCTGTTGTAACTGACGGTGCAATCATTATTGACGGCGATGTTACTACACCAGCTGAGACAACACCAGCTGTAACAACAAAGGCTACAACTGTTAGCACATCAGATAACAGAAATTACATTGACGAATTTAAGTTATCTGCTGAAAAGGTAAAAGCAGAAGCTGGAGCAGACGATGTTGTTGTAGCAGTTTATTGTGATACAAACGAATACTTGATCGAAGCTCTTGAATTTAAGATGAGCTATGATAAGTCAGTGCTTGAACTTACAGAAATAGAAATTCCGGAACTGTGCGGTTTGGATCCTGCAGCTATTGATACGGCTATATCGACTGGAGTATTATCATATAAGCAGGTTGGTGAAGGCCAGATTACAAACTATGCAGAAGATCCTATTGCATTACTTCACTTCAAGGTTAGTGCTGATGCATCCGGTGAAATTCCTGTAAAAATTGTAGGCGCTACAAGAGATGTTCCAGTATGCTTACAGAAATATTGGCCAGCACCAGATTGGCTATACGATTATCTTACACCTGTTGTAACTGACGGTGCAATCATTATTGACGGCGATGTTACAACACCGGCTGAGACAACACCTGCTGTAACAACAGTTAGCACAACAAAGGCTACAACTGTTAGCACAACAAAGGGTTCAGTGGATACAAATGTTTCAGTTTCTGTTTCAGCATCTGCATCCGCATCCGCATCAATTTCAGTATCTGTTTCTAATGTAGTATCAGTTTCGATTTCTGCAGTAGAAGGTAGCATAGTAACAGTTCCAGTAGCTTCTGCATCCGCATCAGCTTCTGCATCTGCATCAGCGTCAGCTTCTAAGGAAGTATCAGTATCTGTTTCTAATGTAGTATCAGTTTCGATTTCTGCAGTAGAAGGTAGTATAGTAACAGTTCCAGTAGCATCTGCATCTGCATCGGCTTCTGCATCTGCATCCGCATCAGCGTCAGCTTCTAAGGAAGTATCAGTATCTATTTCTAATGTAGTATCTGAAAAGGTTTCAGTATCCGTATCAGTATCTGAAAAGGTATCTGTATCAGTATCAGTTGTTACAGGAAAAGATGGTGAAATAATAACAGTTCCAGTAGCTTCTGCATCCGCATCAGCATCTGCATCAGCATCTGAAGTAGTTTCAGTATCTGTTTCAGTTTCTGAAAAGATTGTATATGTTGTTAGCACTCCAGTTAGTACAACAGGCGGCGGACAGACAACGACAGTTGCTATTTCAATTGATACAAGCGAAATTGACGCTGACGGCAGCAACCTCCAGTGGTACTATGCAGATGAAAAGGAATTTGTAATTGACGGTATTAAGGTATTCGTTGACGGTAAAGAAGTTGACGCAGAAGATCTTATTACTTTTGATACAACTCCTGAATCAACATACGATGGCAAGACATTTGATTATGTAGTTCCATTCGTTGTAACTGTAGGCGATCAGACAGCTGAAGGTACAATTAAGGCTAAGATCGGTCAGCGCGGTGACGCTAACTGTGACCATAAGGTAAGCGCTATGGATGCTTCTTACATTGCATTCAACCTGGCTCAGCTTGATGATTCCAAGAAGACAATCCTGACTAAGGAAGATGGCTTCGGCGTATTCCTTGCTAACTCTGATGAAGGTATGAAGGACGGCAAGTATGCACCATATGATCTCGCTGCAAAGGATGCGGCAACACTTGCTAACTTCCTTGCTCGTTCAGCATTCGAAAAGGATTTAACACTTTACGATGTAGCTGTTCTCAAGAAGTAATCAGTTTAATTTATTAATTTGCTTTGTTTTCGCAGGGACCGGAAATGGTCCGGTCTCCTGCTTAACAAATATAGAAAAGAAAGGAAAAAATTTAAAATGAAGAAAAATGTATTTTCAAGAACACTTGCAGTACTTGCTTCTACAGCAGTACTTGGTGCAGCATCAATGATTTCTGCTAGCGCAGCAGGCGAGGCTATTAGCCTTTCAGACGTTGTAGGTCAGCCTGGCGAAACAGTTACTATGCCAATAGTAGTATCTGCTAATAATGATTGTAACTCTTTTGATCTGCTCGTAGCTTGGGACGATGCAACTCTTACAGGTTCAGCAGCTACATTCTCAGGCTGCAACGGTGACACAGTACTTGGTGACCAGATGGTTTCAGTAGTTGGTTACACAAGCTCAACTATGGCTGACGGTGCAGTTGCTAGTATCAACTTCACAATTCCTGAAGATGCTGAAGATGGTCAGGTTTATGATGTTACTATCAGCTCTCTGAATTCATTCTCTACATCAACAGACGGTGACGTAGCAGTTGACAGCGTATCCGTATCAGGCGGTACAATCACTGTTGAAATTCCTGAAGAAACAACAGAAGCTCCTACAGAAGAAGCTACAACAGAAGCTCCTACAGCTGCTCCTACAGAAGAGGCTACAACAGCAGCAGCTACAACAGCTGCTCCTAAGAAGACAACTGGTTCACCTAAGACAGGTGTAACAGGCGTTGCAGTTGCAGTTGCAGGTCTTGTAACAGCTGGTGCTACAGCAGTAGTTCTTAAGAAGAGACACTAATTTTTAATTAATGTTCTTATAAAAAGCTCTCCGTAAAGGAGAGCTTTTTTTATTTCCCATTATTATAATAGTATAAAAAAAGAACGCGTTTGCGTTCTTTTTACTTTTTTTCATTGGGAATCCAGTCAATCCCGCCCCAGCCATCTATATTAGCACGCCGCATAGCTCCGAAAATACGGTCGGAAAAACCTTTATTGGTTTTGTCCATTTCGGAAATAAATTGTTTAATGCTTTCACGGTTAGTATGACCATCTGCCGGACATTTTGATTTAACAATATTTAAATTGTTTTTTATTGCAGCTTTTTTGACTTCCTTTTCAGGAGCAAAAACCATCGGTCTGATAAGAGTAAGATTTTTTCTTGATAAATAGCTTTTTGGGGAAAAGCAGCCTATACGGCCTTCAGTAAATAAATTCATTATAAATGTTTCAACTGCGTCATTAAAATGATGTCCGAGAGCAATTTTATTACAACCGTACTCAATTGCGGCATCATGAAGGGCGCCGCGACGCATTCTGGCACATAAACTGCATGGATGACTTTCTTTACGTACGTCAAAAACAATTTCACCAATATGAGTAGGGATAATATGGCATTCAACGTCAAGATTACGGCACATTTCTTCAATAGCCGCATAATTTCCCGGAACTCCGTCAAATTGCGGATCAAGTGTTATACTTACAATGTTATAATCAATGCCGATAAAACGACGCAGCATAACGAGTCCGTTTAATAGAACAAGACTGTCTTTGCCGCCGGAAACTCCTACAGCAATGACATCGCCATCAGAAATAAGATCAAATTCCTGAATGGCTTTTCGCATATATCCTAACATTTTCTGCATAGTAAACTCCAATCTGAAAAAGTTAATTTGTATATATTATACAACATTTTCAAGATTTTTTCAATTATACTTGAAAAAAAATTGAAAACAATATATACTATAATAAAAAAGGAGAAAGGATATTAATATGAAAACAATTTTAGTTACCGGCGGAACAGGATTTATTGGCAGTCATACTTGCGTTGAACTTCTTCAGGCAGGGTATAATGTAATTATTCTGGATAATCTTGTTAACTCTAAGGAGTCAAGTATAGATAGAATTAAGCAGATAACTGATCGTGATGTTAAATTTTATAAAACTGATTTATTGGATTTTGAAAGCACAAAGCGTGTTTTTGAAGAAAATGATATTGATTCGGTTATTCATTTTGCAGGATTAAAAGCAGTTGGGGAATCAGTTGAAAAACCGCTGGAATACTATGAAAACAATATCGGCGGAACGCTTAATCTTATCAAGGCAATGAGAGAGGCAAACTGCAAAAATATTGTATTTTCATCTTCAGCGACGGTTTACGGCGTGAACAATAAAGTTCCGTATACTGAGGACATGCCTACATCGGCAACTAATCCTTACGGTTATACAAAGGTAATGATAGAACAGATTTTGAATGATATGACGGTTTCCGATAAAGATTGGAGCGTTGTTGCACTGAGATATTTTAATCCTATCGGCGCACATGAAAGCGGTCTCATAGGAGAAGATCCAAATGGAATACCAAATAATTTAGTGCCCTATATAGCGCAGGTTGCTCAGGGAAAACTGGAGCATCTTCGAGTATTCGGAGATGATTATGAAACGCCTGACGGTACGGGGGTACGTGATTATATTCATGTTACGGATCTTGCAAGAGGTCATATTGCAGCGCTTGAATATGCAGCAGCACATAAAGGCTTTCAGCCTGTAAATCTCGGTACAGGCAAAGGAAGCAGTGTTATGGAAGTAGTTAAGGCATACGAAAAGGCGTGCGGAAAAAATATTCCTGTTGTGGTTACACCCAGACGTGCAGGTGATATTGCCGAGTCTTACGCTGAAACAGATCTTGCTAAGAAGCTTCTTAATTGGGAAGCTAAGCTTGATATTAATAAAATGTGTGCAGACAGCTGGAATTTTACTGTAAAAAATCCTGACGGATTAAAATAAATAATTGGAGGTTTGTTATGAAAAAACATATTGAAATTGAGGGAATGTCCTGCGAGCATTGTGTAAAAGCTGTTAAAAATGTACTTGAAGAGCTTGGCGGTACTGATATTACCGTAGATCTCAGCGGAGGTTTTGCGGAAGCTGAAATCAGCGCTGATGATAATAAAATTATTGAAGCTATTGCCGAAGAAGAATTTGAAGTAGTAAAAATAGAAAATATATAACAAAAAAGGGCTTACTTAATGTTGAAATAGTCAATAGTTAGTAGACACAAAAAAAGAAAAATTAAGCTGCCAGTTCAAGCCTGTATTGGACTGGCGGTTTTCGTTTAAGTTTGCGAACAGGTCTTATGTAATTAAAATAGTAAATAGTTTCTTCAACCGCTTTGTGTATATCATCACACATCCAATATTTGAAGTGTGACCGAAGCACATCTTTAAATCTGCCAAAGAAAGATTCAATAACAGCGTTATCTCTTGGAGTTCCGGCTCTTGACATACTTTGAATTGTGTTGTAAGATTTAAGTAGGCTACAATAACCTGCTGATGAGTACTGTACACCCTGATCGCTGTGCAAATGGATATTGATGATATTACTGAGAAATTTCCGGGCAAATATGATAAAGCTATTTCAGAAATGCTGAAATATGTTGACAAGTTAGAAATGGAGGGCAAAATATAATGAAAATATTAAAAGTAATTCCCTTAGCTGAAGTTAATGGTGTTAAATTTGGAATGAAACGTTGTGATGTTCGTAAAATTTTCGGCAATGCAACTGAATTCAAAAAGAGTAAGTTTAGCAAAACAACAACAGACGACTTCGGATTTTGCCACGTCTTTTATAATAAAAATGACGAATGTGAAGCAATAGAAATTTTTGATGAAAACGAAGTGCAAATTGACGACATTACAGTTTTCCCAGATAATGCAGATAAGCTTAAATCAATGCTTCCTGATATAGAAGATGATGATTGTGGCTTCATCAGCAAAAGTAAATCAATAGGTGTATATGCACCAGATGGTAAAATGGAAAGCATTTTATTTGGTTGTACAGGATATTACGATTAAAGACACAAAGAGCAGTACCGCAATTAAGCGATACTGCTTGTTTGTTTTTACATTAGCCGCCGTTTAGTCAATAACCATTAGAGTTTGAGAATACTTCTATATGGTCGTCGCCTTAATGTACGCCCTTTTTAATTTGCTGTGGTTTTATGCGTCTGCCTTGAAATTTCTCAGTCTCAGTGCGTTTGAGAGAACGGATACCGAACTTAAGCTCATTGCGGCGGCGGCTATCATCGGATTGAGAAGCGGTCCGCCGAAAATGTGAAGCAGTCCCATAGCTATAGGAATGCCCAATATATTGTAACCGAACGCCCAGAAAAGATTTTGTTTGATATTTCTTATTGTAGCATGACTTAATTTAATTGCAGTATTGACACCTTCAAGACTTCCGTTCATTAAAACAATATCAGCGCTTTCAATAGCAATATCAGTACCCGAACCTATCGCAATGCCCACATCTGATTGTGCAAGGGCAGGAGCGTCGTTGATACCGTCTCCAACCATAGCGGTAATTTTTCCGCTTTCCTGAATCTTTTTTATTTCCGCCGCTTTATCTTCCGGAAGTACTTCATAGATAACGTTCTTAATACCGGCGTATCCGGCAATTGTAAGAGCAGTCTGCTTATTGTCCCCTGTAAGCATAACGGTATTGATTCCTTTATTTTCAAGCTTGCTTACTGCGCTGCGGCTGGTTTCTTTGATTTGATCGGATATAGCAATAATACCTGCGGCTTTGCCGTCGACAGCGCAGATAACGGCGGTTTTGCCTTGATTTGCAAAGGTTGTAATTTGTGAAATAAAATCATCTTTAATTTTATATTCATTCATCATTTTTTCGTTGCCAATAATGATTTGTTTACCGTTGACAACTGCTTTTATTCCCATTCCGGAGATAGATTCAAAGTTTTCCGCTTCAGGTATCGTTATATTTCTGCTGTTAGCTTCTTTTACAATACTGTCGCCTAATGGGTGTTCTGAAAGCTTTTCGGCAGCTGCGGCATAGAGCAGTAAATCATTTTCATTAATACCGTTTGTTTTAATGTCAGTAACGACCGGTATGCCTTCTGTAATAGTACCTGTTTTGTCGAATACAACTGTATTTATTTTATGAGCGTTTTCAAGTACTTCGCCGCCTTTTATGAGAATACCGTTTTTAGCGCCTTGACCTGTAGCAATCATTATAGCGGTAGGAGTAGCAAGTCCCAGAGCGCATGGGCAGGCGATGACAAGTACTGAAATAAAGATAGTTATGCAGAAATCGTTGCTTTCTCCGGCAATTTTCCAACCCACAGCGGCTATAATTGCCAGTAAGATTACAGCCGGTACAAAATATGCTGAAATAACGTCAGCAAGTCTTGCGATCGGAGCTTTTTTGCCCTGTGCTTCTTCAACAAGTTTAATTATCTGTGAAATTGCTGTATCTTCACCTATTTTTTCGGCAGTGTATTCAATATAGCCGTTTTTATTTACTGTAGCGCCGATGACTTTGTCGCCGACGTTTTTGGTTACCGGCATGCTTTCACCTGTTAGCATGGATTCGTCAACAGAGGTAGTTCCTAGGGTCACAGTACCGTCAACCGGAAATTTCTCACCGGGTTTTACAATTACCGTATCGCCGATTTGTACAAGCTCGGATTTGACCTGAAGTTCCTTTTTGCCTCTTCTTACAGTTGCGATCTTAGGGGAAAGCTCCATAAGTTCTTTAATTGCCTGTGAAGATTTGCCCTTTGACAGTGATTCAAGATATTTTCCCAGAGTGATAAGGGTAAGAATAACGGCAGCGGATTCAAAATAAAGTTCCATAGCCATATGCTCATGACCGTTTTTTATTTTGGTAATGGCAAAAATACCGTAAACTACAGAAGATAGAGTACCTACTGCAATAAGGCTGTCCATATTCGGACTAAGTCTGAACAGGTTTTTAATACCCTTTAAATAGAACATGTAACCGGTAGCCATAACCGGAATAGTAAGCGCAAGCTGTATAATCGCAAAATTCAGCGGATTTTCCATAGGATCAATTATTTTCGGCAGAGGCATTCCCACCATGTGTCCCATACTGATAATAAGAAGAGGAACGGTAAAAATCATAGATATGATAAAGCGTATCAGCAACTTTTTGTGTGCCGGCATTTCAGACTTTGCGTTTTTTCCGGCAATATTATACCCTGCTTTTTTTATGGCAGACACTATTTCGCTTTCATTTATGTTTTTATCATCAAAACTGACATATAGCTTCTCAGCGGCAAAGTTGACGTTAGCCTTATCTACACCGTTAAGTTTGTTCAGAGTTCTTTCAATACGGCCTGCACAGGCTGAGCATGTCATGCCCGTTATCTGATAGCTTTTTTCCATATGGTATCCTCCATTATTCAATGTTGTTTTTAATTATTATAACCAATAATTATTAATTTTTCAAATTTGTTAGTGTCGGGAAACATTTTTATAAATACGGTAAAATAATCGTTAAATTCTACAAATATTGTAAAAAAGACCTTTTTCACGTTGCATTGTTAATGGAAATGTGATAAAATATAGTAATATTTAAGGTGACGTTAATGTTAGAAGCGTATGAATGGAGATTATTATGAACGAATCAATGTTATGGTATAATAATGCTGCGGAAAATTTTGACAGCGCTCTTCCGGTGGGCAACGGACGCATCGGAGGAATGGTTTACGGACGTACCGAACATGAGCTTATACAGTTAAATGAAGATTCCGTGTGGTCGGGAGGCAAAAGAAACAGAAATAATCCGGACGCACCCGAGGGGTTAAAGGAAGTAAGAGAACTGCTTAAACAGGAGAGAATTCCCGAAGCAGAGGAAATTGCGTTCAGGAAATTACAGGGCGTATCTTCGGAAAGCCGTCATTATATGCCGTTAGGCAATCTTAATATAGATATGAAGCTTGACGGACGTGCAAAAGAATACAAAAGAGGTCTTGATCTGGAAAATGCAGCAGCATTTACGGAGTTTTTGTCGGGAGAAACAAGATACAGACGGGAGGTTTTTGTATCTGAACCTGATAATGTTATGATTGTTCACATTTCTGCGGAAAACGGTACTGTAGAGCTTTCTGCATACCTTGACGGCAGAAACGGTTATTATGATGATAATCGTCCTGTTAAGAAAAATATGATAATGTTTTCGGGAGGTTCGGGCGGTAAGGACGGATTGTTTTTTGCGGCGGTTTTGTCAGCATTTTCTCAGGGCGGTACGATATGCACTGAAGGCGGCAGGCTTATTGTCAAAAATGCGGAAGAAGTAACGCTTGTGCTTGGCGTGAGAAGCAGCTACTACACAGATGAAGCCTATGAGGAAGCCGCTGTCATGGACGTAGAATACGCCCTTGAGTGCAGTTACGACGAGCTTAGGTACAGGCATGAATGCGATAATAAGGCTTTATATGACAGAGTATCGTTAAAGCTTAACGACAACAGTGACGAGGGTTCTTCTCTTCCTACAGACGAGCGTATTATGAGAATGCGGGGAGACGATTTTGACGACAAGGAATGTGACAGCCATATACATGATAACGGTCTTATGGTTCTATATTTTAATTTTGCAAGATATCTTATGATCTCCGGAAGCCGCCCGGGTACGCTGCCCTTAAACCGTCAGGGAATATGGAATCAGGATATGAATCCGGAGCTTGGTTCAAGATTTGCAGTAAATATTAATACGGAAATGAATTATTGGTGTGCTGAAAGCTGTAATCTTTCGGAATGTCATGAACCGCTTTTTGATCTGATTGAAAAAATAAGGGAATCCGGACGTGTTACTGCCCGTGAAATGTACGGCTGTTCCGGATATGTATGTCATCACAATACTGATTTGTGGGGAGATACTGCTCCGCAGGATACGTGTAAAGCGTCAACAATTTGGCCTTTGGGAGCCGCATGGCTTTGCCTGCATATATTTGAACATTATGAATACACTCAGGACATAGAATTTTTGAAGACTAAATATCCGCTTATGCGTGAAGCGGCAGAATTTTTTACTGATTATCTGATCGAGGATAACGAGGGAAGACTTGTGACAAGTCCGTCAGTTTCTCCTGAAAATACTTATCTTACGCAAAGCGGTGTGAAAGGCAGTCTTTGCATGGGATCTTCTATGGACAGTCAGATCATAACAGTATTATTTAGCGATGTTATTAAAAGCTCTGAGATTCTGGATGACGACCATGAATTTGCAGATAAGCTGAAAGGTATGCTTGAAAAGCTGCCCAAACCGGAAGTGGGAAAATACGGTCAGATAAAGGAATGGGCAGTGGATTACGACGAGGTTGAAATAGGTCACAGACATATTTCACAGCTTTTTGCCCTGCATCCGGCAGACCTTATCACGCCGTATAAAACTCCTAAGCTTGCTGATGCTGCAAGAGCAACCCTTATAAGACGTCTTATTCACGGAGGAGGACATACGGGCTGGAGCCGTGCGTGGATAGCTAATATGTGGGCGAGACTTTACGACAGCGATATGGTTTATGAAAATCTTCAGAAGCTTATTGCTTACTCTACTGACCCTAATTTGTTTGATACTCACCCACCTTTCCAGATAGACGGAAATTTCGGAGGAGCATCTGCAATGACAGAAGCGCTTCTTCAGAGTCACAGCGGAGAAATTAACCTTCTTCCGGCGCTTCCTTCGGAATGGAAAACCGGAGAAATAAGAGGACTGAGAGCAAAGGGAGGATTTGAAGTTTCGATAAATTGGGCGGACGGTAAGCTGAAAACTGCTGAATTAAAATCACTTTGCGGAAATAAATGCGTTGTTCGTCCGAATACAATAGTAAGTATCTCGTGCGATGGAGAGAGCGTTAACGCTCTTCAGTCTGATGGCATCATAACATTTGATACTGAAAAGGGACGTATTTATATGATAAGGAGTTAAATTAAAAAAATCATGAAAAAAATTATAACTGCTGCGGTAATAATGTCAATGGCAGCACTGTTTACAGCCTGCGAGGAGATTTCACAGGAGCCTTTAAATAAAACCGATTCTTCAGCATACGCTCCAACGGAAGAAGTTACTGAATATGTAGAAGAAACTGTATCGTTTACTGAATATGTTGCGAAGGTTCCGGAAATAAATACCACAGAAGCCAGTATGACCATAGAAGCAGAGGATTGTAAGCTTAACGGCAGTCTTTATACCGATGAACAGCGCAAAGGCTTTTCCGGAAACGGATACGTTACAGGCTTTTACGGCGGTTCAGCTGATTATCTTGTCATACCTGCCGATATTCCGTCGTCTCAGCATTATAATATTACCGTATGCGTTGCAGCTGACAGCAATGTTACAAGCTCCGTCAATGTTAATGACCGCAATATCGGTGAGTTTGTTATCGACGGCGAGGATGAAAGGTTTGTACGTGTAACTTTTTACGGAGTGTATATGGACGAAGGTGAAGCTTTGATTCAGATTAATCAGGGCAGCGATAATTTTGAAATTGATTATATAGAAATCAATAATAATGATAATATTTATGAAAATGATTTTGAGATTCAGACTGAACCTGTAGCGCCTGAGGCGTCTAATGAAACAAAAAAACTTTTGAAATATCTAAATGATAATTTTGGTAAAAAAATTATTACCGGACAATATGCATCAAACTATAAAAATACAGAGCTGGAATTGATTTATAAAAAAACCGGCAAATATCCTGCTATACGCTTTGGAGATATAGGCGGTTATGCGCAGGGAAGTATTCCTGACGAAAGCGAAATTAAAGCGGCAAAGGATTGGAACGAAAAGGGCGGTATAGTAGGCTTTATGTGGTACTGGAATTCTCCGTCAAGCGATTCTTCAATTTATGCTAAGGATACTAAATTCAGTCTGAAATCTGCAATGACAGACGAAGATATATCTCAAATGGGAATTGCCGAAATACAGGATCTCTATAAGCAGGGAAAAATCACTAAGGAATGTTTGAAGCTTGTAGAGGATATAGACGCTGTTTCAGAAGGATTTTCAGAGCTTGCCGAAGAGGGAATACCTATTCTCTGGAGACCTTTGCATGAGTCAGGCGGCGGCTGGTACTGGTGGGGTGCTGACGGTGAGGAAGCGTATCAGTGGCTTTATGATCTCATGTATGACCGTATGACCGGATATCACAAGCTTGACAACCTTATCTGGATTTGGAATGGTCAGAGCGAGGATTATATGGTGGACAGCAGCAAGTATGATATTGCGGCTATAGATATATATATGGGACCTAATATGGTATACGGAAGCCGTTCCGAACAGTATCAGTGGCTTAAGCAGGTGACCGACAGCGGAAAAATTCTGGCAATTGGGGAATGCAGTTCTATTCCGGGAATTGATGAAATGATTCGTGATAATTCACTGTGGTCGTTCTTCGGACTGTGGTACGGCGATTACCTTACAAGCAGCAGCGGCGATACCGCAGATGTTTATACTACGGAAGAAGATCTGATAAAAATGTATAATGCAGAAAATTCAATTACCCTTGAAAGCTATGCAGATGTGTACGGGCATAGGAATTAGTCAAAAAATATAAATTACTGTCAAAAAAGTCCGGTTCTGTACTGGACTTTTTTATATTATTATAGTATAATAATATAAAATAATTATACGTAGTGGGGGATTTTTAATGCTTTTGACAGTAATTCTTAGTTTGTTATCTGTTATTATTATAATATTATCGTATATTTTAGTGAAAACAGGCAAAGTTTCGGACAAAATACAATCGGCGGTTATACTTTGCGGATTTGCAGTTCAGTTAATAGCAGTTATAGCGTCTTTTTTTGCCGGAAATAGTTTTACTGCAATGAGTATTGCGGTAATGGCGGCTGATCTGTTTATTGGTTTGCCAAAAATATTGTACGGGAAAATAACAAATAAGAAAATAATTTATTTTATTGAAAACAATAAAAAGTGGTTAACCGGAATAGCTGTAGGAACGGCAGCAGTACTGTTGTTTGAAGCGTTTATCTGTAATTTCGGAGCGTTTAATCTTATTATGCCGTCGTCTCCTAATGAAATGATACTGCCCTTATCACGTGCGTCTGTAAACGGCAGTGCAAATTCTTCCGACGTTATTACTGTAAATTCAGGAGAAACGGTATCAATAGAGTTCACTAATATCAATTATGATGTGAGAACAATATACGCAGATGTTGAATTATCCGGTGATGCGGGAGAGGGTACAATTGAGATAGCTTATTCTGATGAAACCACAGCAGAATACCGTTACGATGCTCATCTTAATTACATAGGCGGCAATGATAACAGTAAATACATAATATGCAGTTTTTCAGGCAAAGTCGGAAATATGAAATTCAATGTTAAAGCGCCCGATGGAAGTACGGTAGTACTGAAAGATTTTTCTGTAAATAAAGCTATACCGTTTCATTTTTCATGGATAAGATTTATTATAATTTTGGCGGGCGTGTTGTTTTTAATAACTCTTGCATATTGTTCGCTGATGAAAAGGGAATGCGGAAAATCAAAATCCCTTTTAATAAGTTCTGTAGTGATAACGGCAGTATTTGTGTTGATCGGAACAGGACTGCTGTTTGTTCGGGAGGATATGTTTTCAGATTTATTTTCAAATCCGGACACAAATCAGATAAACAAGGAATTGGTCGACGCTTTTGAAGCAGGACAGGTAAGTCTTCTTGAAACTCCGCCGCAGGAGCTGCTGGAGCTTGAAAATCCTTATGATTATTTGACGCGTCAAAGCAAAGGTATTTCATATTTATGGGATCATGTACTTTTTGAAGGAAAGTATTATTCCTATTACGGAATAGGTTCTGTTTTAACGTTGTTTTTGCCGTATCATATGATAACAGGAAAGTATTTTTCTTCGTTGTTGGCGTCATTTATTTACAGTATAATAGGGATAGTGTTTTTAACCTTGACTTACTTCGTATTTATCAAAAGATTTTTTCCTAAAATTTCAAACGGTATAGCAACAGCAGGACTTGTAATTGTACAAGCGTCTTCATTTATTTGGTACCTTATGATTAGAGGCGATATTTATGAGCTTGCACAGACCAGCGGTTTTGCTTTCCTGATGTCGGGTGCATTTTTCCTGCTTAGCTCAGGAGTTATAGGAAAGGGTAAGGTTTCAAGAGTAAAAATTTGTATATCTACGGTTCTTCTTTCAATAGCGGTGTTATGCCGTGCGGTTCTGGCGCTTTACTGCGTTGTTGCACTGTTGTTTATTTATGCAGGTGTGAAGAAAATCGTAAAAACATCTGAAAATCCGACATTCAAGGCAAATAAAAAACCAATTATAACATTTCTGCTTGCGGCGCTTCTTCCTTTTGTACTGATAGGCTCTGTACAGATGGTATATAATTATCTCAGATTTGGTTCTGTATTTGAATTCGGTATAAAGTATAGCTTGACTATCAATGATTTTACTCACATACAATTTCATATACCCATCATGCTCATTGCATTTTATAATTATCTTTTTACTGTACCAAAGGTTTCTACAGTATTTCCGTTTATAACAACCAATTATGATTCACTTTCAGTTAACGGATATTGCTTTTTGTCATCGTTTAGTGCATGCGGATTGATTTTCCGTGCCGTACCTGTATTGGGATATGTATTTGGAGGAAAAGCCTATAAAAAGTCAACTAATCCCAACAAACGTCTGGCGGCGATAATAATAATTTCAGGCTGTATTATTGTTCCGTTTATTCAAATGTTTCTTGTATGGAGTAATGGCTATACGCCTAGATATGCCGTTGACTTTGCTTGGCAGATGATATTCGGCGCTTTTGCGATTCTGTTTGTATTGCATGAACATATTTCCGAACCAATGAAAAGAGTAATGTATTTTATTTTTGCTGTTTCGGTGGTCATATCAGTAGTAGTAAATTTTGCTTTAATTTATGAATATATTTTTGATTATGGAAGTATGCCTATATATATTTCCGCTGATGTTCGCCGTTCGATGGCTTCCTTCGCAAGACTGTTTGAATTCTGGAATATTATGTAAATAATTTCGTAATTAAATTAAAAAGTCCGGCTTTTTGCTGGACTTTTTATGTTATATATAGTATAATAAAATATATAATAAAATTGACGGGGGACTTTTCAATGTTTTTGACAGTAATTCTTAGTTTGTTATCTGTTATTATTATAATATTATCGTATATATTAGTGAAAACAGGCAAAGCTTCAGACAAAACACAATCGGCGGTCATACTTTGCGGATTTGCAGTTCAGTTAATAGCAGTTATAGCATCTTTTTTTGCCGGAAACGGTTTTACTGCAATGAGTATTGCGGTAATGGCGGCTGATCTGTTTATTGGTCTGCCGAAAATATTGTACGGGAAAATAACAAATAAGAAAATAATTTGCTTTATTGAAAATAATAAAAAATGGCTAACCGGAATAGCGGCAGGAACAGCAGCAGTACTGTTGTTTGAAGCGTTTATCTGTAATTTCGGAGCGTTTAATCTTATTATGCCGTCGTCGCCTAATGAAATGATACTGCCTTTATCACGTGCGACTGTAAACGGCAGTGCAAATTCTTCCGACGTTATTAGTGTAAATTCAGGAGAAACGGTATCTATAGAATTCAATAATGTAAATTATCAAATAAAAAATATTTACATTGATATTGAAAGCGAAAATTCTATAGGAGGAACAGTCAGAATATACAACAGCGACGAAACCAGTAAGGATATGAGGAATGTTTCTAATCTGGAGTATATTAACGGTAACGAATCAAGCAAATACATAGTATGCAGTTATTTCGGCGAGACGGGAAATATTAAATTTGAAGTTTCTGCTCAAGATAACAGTGTAGTGACAGTTAAAGGAATTTCTGTCAACAAGCCTATACCTTTTGACTTTTCCTGGCTGAGATTTTTTATTATTCTGGGATTTGTACTGTTCGCTGTAACGATTGCACTCTGTCCGTATATGAAAATATCATGCGGTCAGTCTAAAACCTTTAAATTGAGTGCGGCGGCAGTTACGCTTGTATTTGTTTCTGCGGCTGTTTGCCTTTTAGCGATAAGGGGAGACATGATTTTCAGCTTGTTTGACCATCCTGACACCAATCAGATGAATAAAGAATTGGTTGACGCTTTTGAAGCGGGACAGGTCAGTCTTCTTGAAACTCCATCGCAGGATATGCTGAATCTTGAAAATCCATATGATTTGTCAGAGAGAAGTGCGGCAGGAGTTTCATATCCTTGGGATCACCTGTTTTTTGATGGTAAGTATTATTCTTATTACGGTATAGGTACTGTATTAACACTGTTCTTACCGTATCATATGATTACAGGGAAGTACTTCCCGTCTCTTTGGGCGACGTTTATATATAGTATAATTGGTATTATATTTTTAAGTCTTGCATATTGTGCGTTTATGAAACGTCTGTTTCCTAAAATCCCCAATAGAACGGCTGTAAGCGGACTGGTAATCGTTCAGGCGTCGTCGTTTGTGTGGTATTGTATTACTATAGGTAATTTTTACGAGCTGGCACAGGTCAGCGGATTTGCATTTCTGATAGCCGGTATGTACTTTTTGCTTCGTTCCGGAGTTGTCGGCGAGGGAAAAATATCAAGACCCAATATTTGCGTGGCAACGATTCTTCTGTCCATAGCGGTACTATGCCGTGCGGCTTTGGCGCTTTATTGTATAGTTTCACTGTTGTTTATATATGCAGGAGTGAAGAAAATCGTCAAGACATCGGCAAATCCCACATTTAAGGCAAACAAAAAGCCTGTCATAACATTCCTGCTTGCGGCATTGATTCCTTTTGCACTGATAGGCTCTGTACAGATGATATATAATTATCTCAGGTTTGGTTCAATACTTGATTTTGGTATTTCTTATACACTTACCATTTATGATTATCAGCATATACAGTTCCATTTGCCGTTGGTATTTATAGCAATAATAAATTATTTGTTTACAGTACCAAAGGTTTCGTCAGTATTTCCGTTCGTGACAAGCAATTATGATTCGCTTTCGGTCAACGGATATTATTTCCTTGCAGGATTTAGTTCAGCGGGTATTATATTTCGTGCCATACCTGTTTTGGGATATATATTTGGCGGTAAAGCTTATAAAAGATCAAATAATCCTAACAGACGTCTGGCGGCAGTCATAATAGTTTCAGGGTGTATTTTAGTACCTCTTATACAGATGGCAATGATCTGGGAATACGGTTATACTCCGAGGTATGCTGTTGACTTTGCATGGCAGATGATATTTGGCGCATTTGCAGTACTTTTCTCGCTTTACGGTAAAATTAATTCAACAAATAAGCGGATTATTGATAAAATATTTTTAATTTCGGCAATTGTGTCAGTAATAATTAATTTTGCCCTGATTTATGAATTTGTGCTTGACTATGGAAACAGTCTGGGTGGAATTCCTATGGATATCAGGAGTGATATGGTTTCATTCGGAAGATTATTTGAATTCTGGAATATAATGTAAAATTAAAACCGACGGTAGATCCGTCGGTTTTTTAGTTTATTCTCTTATAAATTTCATTTACGGCAATTTGTATAAAATCCTCAATCATTTGCATAGTCAGAAAAGCCGGTTTTTCAAAATTGTTTTTATCTGAAAAGAAATTATCAATTATCCATTCCATACCGTCTTTCATTTCATTTGCCGTTATATAATCCCGTAAATAGCAGCCGTAAGATTTTTTCATCATTTCAACAGGATCGTTGATAAAATTTATATTTTTTGCCGCTAGAGTGTCGGCGCCGTTGACCTCTCTCATCATATAACCGAAAAAGCTTTTATCAGTCTGCAAAATACCGCTTTTTTCAGCCTCCTCAGCACACCGCAGACGAATTGTCCTCATAAACATTTCGTCTGTTATAAGGTGCGTCAGATAGCCTAAATAAAGCTCTTGGTTATCACCTTTATTACAGTATTCCTTTTGAAATTTGCCCAGACGCTTTTGAAATAATTTTAGATTTTCAGGCAGAATAAAATCCCAGTCGCTTATACCGTCCCTGAGATGCGTATGCTTTTTCATTTCACGCTGATAATTTTTTCGTGAATGAATACAGTCCGGCGCTACATTTCCAGCGTAGTATAGGGGAAGGTTCTTTATATTAAGCTCTTTAAAAGTTGCGTCTGCAACTGCCAGATGTACTATTACTCCGGCCATACTTTTCACCTCTGTAAAAAGCCCTGTGTTTACATACACAGGGCAATTATTTTATTTAGCATAGTCAACTGCACGGCTTTCACGAATCATATTAACCTTGATCTGACCCGGATAATCCATTTCATCTTCAATTTGTTTTGCAATATTTCTCGCAACAATTACCATACGTTCATCATTAATGATTTCTGGAGCAACCATAACTCTGACTTCACGTCCTGCCTGAACGGCATAACACTTGTCAACGCCTTCGTATGAAGTACAGATCTCTTCCAGCTTTTCAAGACGCTTTATGTAATTTTCATAATTTTCACTTCTTGCAGCAGGTCTTGCAGCAGAAATAGCGTCAGCTGCCTGAACGATACAGGCAATAACAGTTCTCGGTTCAACATCGTTGTGATGAGCTTCTATCGCATGGATAACTTCAGCGTTTTCCTTGTACTTACGGCAGACGTCAACGCCTATCTGAACATGAGAGCCTTCAATTTCTGCGGTAAGAGCCTTACCAATGTCGTGGAGAAGTCCCGCACGTCTTGCCAGGTTAGCGTCTACTCCCAGTTCTGAAGCCAGTATACCGGAAAGCTGCGCTACTTCAATTGAATGATTCAGTACATTCTGACGATAACTTGTACGGAATCTGAGACGTCCTATAAGCTTGACCAGCTCATGATTCATACCGTGTACATTAGTTTCCAGAATTGCTCTTTCGCCCTCTTGTTTAATTCTGTACTCAACCTCGCGTTTTGCCTTGTCAACCATTTCTTCAATACGTGTAGGATGGATTCGACCGTCGGCTATAAGCTTTTCAAGAGCGATCCTTGCCACTTCACGTCTGACATGATCAAAGCAGGAAAGCGTAATTGCTTCCGGGGTATCGTCAATAATAAGGTCGACGCCTGTAAGAGTTTCAAAGGTTCTGATGTTTCTTCCCTCACGTCCGATAATTCTTCCCTTCATCTCGTCGTTAGGAAGGGGAACTACGGATACAGTAGCCTCAGATACCTGATCAGCGGCACATTTAGCGATAGCAAGAGAAATATAGCTTCTTGCTTTTTCTTCACATTCGTCTTTTATCTGCTGTTCATATCCGGCAATTTTCAAAGCTTTTTCGTGCACCAAATCACCGTCAAGCATATCCAGAATATATTCCTTAGCCTGATCTCTTGTAAATTCTGAAATACGTTCAAGAATATCCATTTGACTTTTCTTGATTGTTTCAGCTTCCTTTAAATTTTCTTCAGCCTTTTTTATTTTGTTTTGAAGAGTTTCTTCCTTGCGTTCAAGATTATCATTCTTTTTATCAAGACTTTCTTCCTTTTGCTGAATTCTTCTTTCCTGGCGTGAAATTTCATAACGCCTGTCCTTAATTTCTTTTTCTGCATCGGAACGAAGCTTATGAATTTCGTCCTTAGCTTCAACTAAAGCTGTCTTTTTCTTGGATTCAGCTTCTTTATCAGCATCTGCCAGAATTTTCTCAGCTTCTTTTTCTGCGGAGCCCATTATTGACTCTGCCTGTTTTTGTCTGTAAGCAATTCCCTGACGGAAAAATATAACTCCGGAAACAGCTGCCCCGACTATCAATGCTGCTATGCAGCATATAATTGCAACAGTAGTATTCATTGCCCGCACATTACCTCCTTTAATATAGTTATAGAAATTGTACAATAACTGTATTACTCCGGCAGGATAATGTTGCCATAATCGTATTCATATTTTTTATTATTGAAAGCGGCACCGCATAATTATTGTCGTACAGATGAAGTCATAAGCCGCTGATTTTGCGGTGCTGCCTTAAGCATATCAAATGCAAGAATATAGTTTATCATGTCACTCGACGCACCCGGATTAACATTATATTTTTTTATTAATAAAAGTCCGGTCCGTTTAAAAATTATGATTTAATTACAGCCGCATAAAAAGCCGCAGTAATAATTGTGCAAAGTTATACAATATATTTATTTTATACTTTTTTAGAGAAATTGTCAAGAGAAATTTTGTTCTAATACTGTCTTAATATGCAGAATAAAAAAATAATGAAAAAAGAAGTGTGTTTTCAGCTTGTTTCTATGAAATTACGGTATAATTATCTGCTGCATTTTCTTTGGTAGCATACTCTGTAACATTTAAAACTTTTACTTTCAAAGGCTTTGAACCCATGTTGATTTCTATGATATCGCCTACTTTAACATCGTATGACGCACGGGCAATTTTATCGTTGACAACAATTTTACCGGCGTCACACGCTTCATTTGCAATTGTTCTGCGTTTGATCAGCCGTGTAATTTTAAGATATTTATCCAATCTCATATATTTTCTCCTTTAAACAAAAAAGGCAGAGAATACACTCTGCCTGAAGTTTACGTCAATTATGCGTTTACAGCATCCTTAAGTGCCTTGCCAGCCTTAAATGCAGGAGCCTTCTTTGCAGGAACGATGATTTTTTCGCCTGTTCTTGGATTCTTTGATTCTTTTTCCTTACGGTCACGAATTTCAAATGTTCCGAAACCTACAAGCTGAACCTTATCTCCGTTTGTAAGGGCTTCTGTAATTGATGAAATTACTGCTGCAAGTGCCTTTTCAGAATCCTTTTTGGAAAGTTCGCTCTTTTCTGCTATCTGTGTAATTAATTCTGCTTTTGTCATTATAAATTCCTCCATTTTTCTTTTGATTCCAAATCAAATATTTTGCTTTGCCTGACGCCAGAACACGTCAAGCTCATCTATGCTAAGAGCTTTCATATCAGCTCCGCTCAGCTTTACTAATTTTTCTGTCTCTGCAAATCTTTTTATAAATTTTTCCGATGCTTTTGTCAGTGCTTGTTCTGAATCTAATCCCAGATGCCTTGCAGTATTAACGCATGAAAACAGTAAATCTCCGAATTCTTCTTCAATATGTTCTGATTCGCCGCTTTTTACAGCCTCTTCTAGTTCGGCAGTTTCCAGTTTTATACATTCCAAAGCATCTTCAGTACATTTAAAATCCATACCTGCCCTCATAGCCCTCTTACCGAGCTTTTGAGCCCTCATAAGTGCCGGAAGGGACTTTGCAACGCTTTCCAGCGTATCGGTATAAGTTTTTTGTCCCTTAGTTTCTTTTTTTATGTTATCCCAGTTTTTCAGTACTTCGCCGGAATCGGAAACTGTCAGTTCTCCGAATACATGAGGATGCCTTACTATCAATTTTTTGCAGAGTTCATCGCATATATCATCGAATTCAAAATTATTCTTTTCTTTTTCGATCTGGCAGTGAAAAACGACTTGCAGCAGAACATCGCCCAGTTCCTCACGAAGCAAAGCAGTATCGTCAAGGTCTATAGCTTCTATAGCTTCGTAAACCTCTTCAATAAAATCATTTTTTATTGATTTATGCGTCTGTTCCATATCCCACGGACAGCCTGACGGACTGCGGAGAATTTTCATAATTTCAAGCAGATCGTCTAAGCCGTATGTTTCTTTAAACTTAAAGTCAGTCATATTTTCACCCGATTTCCAGTATTTTATTATAGTACCTCAAAATTTAATAAATTGCAATAGTTTTTTGCAAGTTTGGCAATTTTATTGAAATATGCGTATTTTTCTGCATCAAATCTGTTAATATTCTCAATTATTTTGCAGAAATATACCCATCGCTTATACCGGCAGCCTGATCCTTAAGCTGTGCGGTTCTAAGCTCAGCCATTACTCTCTGATAATAATAATGCAGTTTTTTCTTGCTTTCAGCTTCCTTAGGAATTGCATTAGGCGCAATTTCTGTTTTATATACTCCGCCTTTAGTAAGAAGATATACAAAATTTTTGCCAGCTGTTGGCATATCAAATTTTGTAGTTTTTTCACAGCAGTCAAGACATGCTGTCGCATTTTTAATAAAATCAAATGAAGCCTGTGCAACGCCTCTGTAACGTGCCGCAGCGTTTACATATTCGCCGCCCAGATTGAAATACAGGTTTGCAGCACCGTTTACGAAGCATACCAGTGTCGACAGAACAGTCGGCGACATTGGCATATCGATAACAGCGCCGTATACCTCGTCGTTTTTCAGTTCTTTTTTGAATGGTGATGCCGGAAATGTAAGAGCTTTGCCTCTTGATACAATATATTTCTGAGATGCAGTATATCTGTCCAGTATTGAACGTTTTTTAGCCATTTTTATTCTTTCCTTTCTGATATTAAATTAATCAAGTATTTCTTTTGTCATATTTCCGAGAATTTCTATTCCCTTTACGATCTGCTCGTCAGTCGGGGTTGAGAAATTCAAGCGGAAGGAATTTGTTTTATCTGTTTCATTTATCATAAATGCCGTACCCGGTACAACTGCGATTTTATAATCTCTTACGGCTCTTGTACAGAAATCCATCATATTGCTGTCCTCCGGAAGCGTTGCCCAGATAAACAAGCCGCCCTCAGGCTTTGAATAGCTGACTTTCTTTGAAAAATATTTATCCATATTTTCAAGCATAAGTCCGCATTTTTTCTTATAAATTTCACGAAGTCCCGCAAAATGCTCATCGAGATTACATTCTGACATAAAACGGTAACATAAAACCTGTGACCATATAGTAGTATGGACATCTGCAACTTGTTTGCAAACAATAATTTTCTGTATGATTTCCTTAGGACCGGATACATATCCGACTCTGAGTCCCGGAGCAAGTACCTTTGAAAAGGTTCCGGAATAAATAACTCTGCCTTCGGTATCCATGCTCTTGATTGACGGAATATGTTCTCCTGCAAATCTCAAATCTCCGTAAGGATTATCCTCAAGAATTACAGCGTCATACTTGCAAGCCAGTTCATACAGACCCTTTCTCTTTTCAAGAGTCATAGTATCCCCTGTAGGATTCTGGAAATTCGGAATAACATAGATCATTTTCTGTCCAGCTGAAGTTTTCAATACTTCTTCCAGAACGTCAAGCTTAATGCCGCCCTTTTCCATTTCTACTCCCTTGAGATTTACATTATAAGAACGGAAAGCGTTCAGCGAACCAATAAAGCTTGGTGATTCACAAATTAACGTATCGCCCTCGTTGCAAAGAATCTTACATGACAATTCATTTGCCTGCTGTGCGCCTGAAGTAATAATAAGATCATCGGTATCAGGATCAAAACAGCCTTTCTTTTCCAAATCTTCTTTCAGAAGATTTCTCAGCGGAGGATATCCTTCCGAAATACTGTACTGCAAAGCAAGAACGGGATCATTCTTTAGAATATCTGCTGAAATACGTGCAATTTCTTCTGTAGGGAAAGCCTCCGGCGCAGGATTTCCGGCTGCAAAGGAAATAACCTCCGGATCTGCCGTAAACTTCAGAATTTCTCTGATAGCAGACGCCTGAAGTCCTGAAACCTTATCTGAAAATTTATAGTTCATAAATTTTTTTCAACCTCGTTTCATATACAAAAATATAACTGCATATAATTATAACACACATTTGCACTAGTAGCAATATTTTTTTTAGTAAATTACAAAATCATTATGCATTTTAAACAAAATCAATGCTATTTTATTAAGCAATAAGGATATCAGAAAGGAGATAAATTTGAAAAAACAAAGCTTTCTGAAAGGTTCAGTTATACTTATTGCCTCTGCAATAATAGCAAAGGCAATAGGCGCTTTATTTAAAATTCCACTCACAAACATGCTGGGCGGAGTGGGAATGAGTTATTTCAGCTGTGCTTACGGACTGTTTCTTCCGGTCTATGCTCTCACTGCCACAGGGCTTACCACTGCTGTAGCTAAGCTTACTGCTGAAAGCTGTGCATTCGGAAATTATAGAAACGTAAAAAAAATACAGAAGGTTTCACTTCTTTTATTTTCCGCCGCAGGACTTGCCGGTACTGTAGCAGTAGCTCTTCTTGCAGGACCTTTTTCTGAAAAAATCGCCGCATGTCCTAAAGCCGAGCTATCCATACTGATGATTGCACCGTCGGTATTTTTCGGCTGCTTAACAGCCGTTTACCGAGGTTGCTGGGAGGGTATGCGAAACATGTACCCAACCGCAGTGTCACAGGTTATAGAAGCGTTAGTACGTCTTGCCGCAGGACTTGCTCTTTGTTCCTATGTTTTGACTAATCCTGACAAAGTTCTTACCCATTTTCCCGAAGGAACAGACATACTTGCCGTTGCTGCTGCCGCTTCCGTACTTGGCATAAGCTTATCTACTCTTGCCGGTACGCTTTTTCTTTACATACGAGGAACCGGACTGGAGAGTAATTCTCCGGAAATAGCATCAGGCAGTGAAGAAAGTACAAAATCAATAATAAAAGCAATTTTTAAAATACTTATTCCCGTAGCTCTCGGTTCAATTGTCACCAATCTTACTTCTCTCATTGACCTTGCCACAATAATTCGTTGTCTTGACAAATCCATTAAATCCGCTCCGGAATATCTTATAGGCAAATACGGTCTGAACGATATAGACCCAATTGAACTTTCAGAATTTATATACGGTTCATTTAACGGTCTTGCCGTTACCATTTTCAATCTTATACCATCAATTACCAACATGTTTGGCAAGGGAATACTTCCAAACATTGCGGAAAGCTGGGCCAAAAAGGACTCAGCCTCTGTAAAAAGGCTGTCGGAAAACGTTATAAAGGCAACTGCCTTTCTCGCCGTACCCTCTGGATTAGGCATAAGCTTTCTTGCAAAACCGATACTTCTCTTCCTTTTTCCCAACCGTGTACAGGAATGTTTAGTTTCAGAAGAAAGTCTGATATTTCTTGGGGTCGGAGTAATATTCCTTGCACTATCATTTCCTCTGTTCAGTTGTCTGCAAGCGATCGGCAGAGCGGACGCACCCGTAAAGCTTATGCTTATAGGAGTAGCGGTAAAGCTTGCAGGAAATCTTTTATTAATACCGATTCCGGAAATAAATGTATCAGGTGCGGCGATATCAACACTGCTATGTTATTTTGTAATATTTGTTTTATCAATTTTGGTTTACTCAAAAGCCGCCGGAGTTAAAATACGCATTTTAAAATCACTTATGCCAGCGGTCATATCAGGACTATTCTGTGCGTTAACGGCATGGAGTGTGTATCCGCATATACCGCTCGTTAATAGGTATGCATTACCGATTGCGGTGTGTGCTGGCGGTGCGGTATATTTGATTGTGTCAAAGCTTACGGGAAATGGGGAAAATAGGAATTAACAGATTAGAAGTTAAAGTAAAAAATTAAAAGTTTCGATCAAACCTTTTCAAAGGTTTGCGGAATCCAAAGGCGGAGCCTTTGGTCGCCCTCCGCAGAGGGCGAAAGTCCTTGCCTCAGAGGCGCATTTACGGGGGGTGAATTTTAAAACAGTCCGGTGGACTGTTTTAAAAGAGGGGACGCTTTGCAAGTGAAAGCGTCCCCTTATCTTCTGCTTTAAATATAATTTTTAAATATTTTCGACAAAACCGTCACTTTTGTTACTCATACCGTTACATTATACGGCTTACAATTTGCTTGAAATTAGTATAAAATTAAAATGTAACGGAAACCATACAAAAAAGGAGAATGAAAAGTGAACTGTTTAGGAGATAGAATACGCTATATAAGACATAAACGAGATTTAACAATAGATCAATTAGCTGAATTAACCGGCTTAAGTTATGGTTCTATTCGTAAATATGAACATTCTGAACGATATCCCAACACTGATTCATTAATAAAAATATGTAATATTTTAAAAGTAACACCTGATTATTTACTTCAAGATGAAATATATTATAATTTAATTTCAAATAAAAGTAAATTATTTCAAGAAATAGATAGTTTTGAACCAACAAAATATAATCTAGTGGAGCAATTTGTTTACATGATAAAAGCGATAAAAATTTAATATTACTTTATTTTAGTTAAACTAAAAGCAATAACTTCATCAACAGTAGGTATCTTATTTTTTCTAGGTACACTTTGTGCATATAAATTAGGGTCTTGATATGCAAATTTTATAGCTTTTTCTATTTCTTTTTTTACGCTTTTTATTGATACTCCATTTTTTTGAGCTATTATTTTATAAATATTTTTATTCATAAATTTTGTCTCCTTTTATAACATTTTTTTACTCTTACCGATACTAAATATATCATATATAAATTGAATATTTTGTCAAAATGTGTAAGTGAAATAGTATTTTTTTACTTTTGAATGCTTAACCGTTACATTTTGTATCTTAATTTTATAGCTAACAACATATACAATTAATGTAACAGGTTCAATAGAAGGAGTAATTTTATGAATAATTTTGGAACAAGATTAAGAAAAGTTAGATTAGACAAAGGTATAACAATGGAAAAGCTTGCAGAACTGGCTGATACCACAGAAATTGCTATTCGTTCTTATGAAAAAAGCAGACGTTATCCAAATTCGGTTATGTTAATTAAATTATGCAATGCATTAAAGGTAACACCTAATTATTTATTGCAAGATGAAATAAAATATAATCTAATAGAAGATAGAAATGAGATAATTGAAACTATAGATGGTCTTACTCCTAAACAACTTGAATTTACAAAAAATATGCTTGTTCATGTAAAAGATATATAAAATTAGGGGACGCTTTCACTTGCAAAGCGTCCCCTCTTTTAAAACAGTCCACAGGACTGTTTTAAAATTCACCCCCGTAAATGCGCCCCTACGGCAAAAGACTTTCGCCCTCTGCGGAGGGCGACCAAAGGCTCTGCCTTTGGATTCCGCAAACCTTTGAAAAGGTTTGATCGAAACTTTTATTTCTGCGGAGAGCAATTTCCGCAAGCTGAGCGTAAGTGCCCTACGGGTAAAAAAGCTTGACTAAAACTTCTAATTTTTATAAAAATCCTTCATGACATTTCTTTTTTCGGTTTCTCATTTTCTCTTATTTTTTCATTCACCAGAGTATATATAATCGATACTATCGGTACTCCCAGAATCATTCCCAGAACGCCTCCCAGTCCGCCGCCGACCGTAATAGCAAACAATACCCATAGCGCCGGCAGTCCGATTGAATTTCCCACAACCTTTGGATAAATCAGGTTAGAATCAATCTGCTGGATAATAATTATAAATACAACAAACCATACGGCTCTTATCGGGTTTACAAGAAGCAGTATCAGCGCACATGGGATAGTACCCAGAATCGGACCTGCAATAGGTATCATGTTTGTTATACCAATTATAACGCTGATAAGCGGAGCGTAGTCAAAGCCGAATATCGTCATGCCGATAAAACATAATATGCCTAAAATGACCGCTTCCATAAGCTGTCCGCTTATAAAGTTTGAAAAGGTATCATAAGCAATTTTTATAATTCTTTCGAATTTATCATATTTGCTGCCTTTTATAATAAGTTTGGTAATAGATTTTGCATTCTTCTTGAGACTTTGCTTGTCAAGCAAAATATATATTGAAAAAACAATTCCCACAACAACGTCTATAGTTCCATTAATTATACCGGAAGTAATATCGTAGGTTTTGCTTAATACCGTCGGTATATATTCGGTTATGCTTGACAGCTTGTTCTGTATCTTTTCCATTATCTCGTTAATATCAATTTTATCGTCTAAGAATGAATGGATATTGAATTTGTTTGATTCAATAAAATTTGCAAAATTATTAGCGTAATCGCTGAAATTGTCTCTGAACAGAGTTATACTGTTTGATATCTGCGGTACAATAAACCAAATGATACCGACTAATATGGCGATAGTAAGAAGATATGTCGTCAGACACGCCGCAATAAAAGGCGGTTTTCCCGATACCAAATGGATCTTTCTGCCGTGCTTTTTGTTTCTGAATGAATTTTTTATCATTGCAAAAAGACGTCTGTAACGGACGTGAAAAAAATTCAGAGGACGGTTGAGAGCAAAAGCGATCACGCATCCGATTGTGATCGGACGGAAAATATTCATAATAGCCGAAACTACCGCAAAAAATCCCTCATATCGCATTATAATAAATGCGACAATAATCAGTACAGTACCGCTGAATACGATGGTTTTGGCAAGTCGGTTGTTTTTGAAAGAAAATTTTTTCTGCATAAACGCCCTCCGTATTTTCCTTATTCTGCCGTTTTTATTCTCATAGATATATCAAAACATTTAACTGAATGGGTGAGCGCTCCCAATGAAATAATGTCGACCCCTGTCAGAGCAGTTTCACGAAGGTTATCAAGAGTAATATTTCCGGAAGCTTCAAGCTTTGCGCGTCCGGCGGTGATTTCAACTGCTTTTTTCATATCCTCCGTACTCATATTGTCAAGCATTATAATTTCACAGCCGCAGTCAAGAGCCTCTTTTAGTTCCTCAAAGGTACGCACCTCTACTTCAATTTTAAGCATGTGTCCGGCTTTTTCACGAAGCGCTCTGACAGCGGCTGTGATAGAACCGTAAGCGTCGATATGATTGTCTTTGAGCATGGCTCCGTCTGAGAGGTTAAAACGGTGATTTCTTCCTCCGCCTACTGTTACGGCATATTTTTGTAAGGCTCTTAGTCCCGGCAAGGTTTTTCTGGTATCGGTAATTTTAGCGTTAGTTCCCTCAGCCAGCCTGACGCATTTGTTTGCAGCGGTAGCGATGCCTGACATATGCTGAAGCAGGTTTAATGCGGTGCGTTCGCCCTTGAGCAGGGTTTTGGTACTGCCCTTTAAATTGGCGATGACATCGCCTTTTTTTACTTGAGTACCGTCCTTTAAAAGAATTTCCGTTTCAACATTTCCGCCTGCAAGCTCAAATACTCTTGCGGCAATGTCAATACCGCAGAGAACTCCGCTGTCCTTGGCGATAAAATAAGCGCTGCTCTGATGACTGTCATCAATAAGATTATCTGTAGTTACGTCGATATAATTAATATCTTCGAATAAAGCCGTATTAATAATATTGTCAATATAAATCTGGTTAAGCATATTTTTTATCCTTTCAAATTACTTCCTTTAAAATCAGATAAGCTACTGTAGCAAGCGATTTTGCCTCAATGTAATCCGGATTAATTAAATAGTTACCGGTTGTCAAATCAGATTTGATTTCTTTTATACGTTCAAAGCCTTCAACGGCAGCTTTTTTGTCGGGAATAACAAAATAGCTTTGCTGCATTATGCGGCGGATTTCTGTTCTGAAGCCATGAGGAATCGGAACGGCGTCTTTATGTATTTCAAATTCGTAATTTTCAAATTCCTTAGGCATATCAGCCGACTTCTCAGCAATATCAGAAGCCGCACGTCTTGAGAATACCAGAGCTTCTAGCAGAGAATTGCTTGCAAGACGATTGTTGCCGTGTACGCCTGTGTGAGAGCATTCTCCCGCCGCATAAAGATTTTCAATTTTTGTTCTTGCGTAATTATCCACATTAATTCCGCCCATAAGATAGTGCTGACATGGGAACACAGGAATTTTATCCTTGGTAAGATCATAACCTTGCTTAAGCAGATTTTTGTAAATCATAGGGAAACGGTTTTTAAGGAATTCGGGATCTTTTCTTGAAATGTCGAGATAAAAATCATTGGAATTAAGCTTTCGGCTTTCCAGAATTATTGCATGGGAAACAACGTCTCTGGGAGCAAGTTCAAGTCTGTCGTCGTAATTATGCATAAACCGTTCGCCGTTTTTGTTGAGCAGATATGCGCCCTCGCCTCTTACAGCTTCGGAAATAAGGAAACACTCCCTTGTGTGCTTGTTGTTGAAAGCTGTGGGATGGAATTGAACAAGGCTCAGATTTTTAATGTCCGCACCCATTTCATAAGCGAATGTAATACCGTCTCCGGTAGCGATAGCGGAATTTGTAGTGTATTCATAAACTCTTCCGATTCCGCCTGTTGCAAGAATCATATAATGGCAGTTGACGCTTTGGCGTTTTTCCTCTTTCCATGTATCGACAGAAAATCCTGTAGAGGTTTTTTTTATTCCGCATAAATAGGTATTTTCCATAATGTCAACATTAGGCAGAGTTTTTACCTTGTCCAGCAGTCTTGAGACAATTTCAAAGCCTGTAGCGTCCTTGTGGTGAAAAATTCTGTGGCGGCAGTGTCCGCCCTCAAGTGTTCTGTGGAGATTTCCGTCGGGAGTTCTGTCAAAGTCAACACCCAGATCAATAAGCGTTTGAATGTCCTGAGCGGCTTCGGAAACAAGAATATGAACGTTTTCAGTATTGTTTTTAAAACCGCCTGCGATCATAGTATCATTCTGGTGGAGTTGAATATTATCATTCGGCGAATCGTATACACCTGCAATACCGCCCTGTGCAAGGGCAGAGTTGCAAAGCAGCAAATCACGCTTTGACAGTATCAGTATTTTAAGCTCGGACGGAAGATTAATAGCTGCATAAAGTCCGGCAGTACCGCTTCCGGCAATAATTACGTCATAATTTTTCGGCATATGAATCCCAATCTTTCTGTAAAATTTTTACTATTTTCAGTATTTCGGAATTTTTTTATACTTATTCCATTATAACATTTATCCTGATTTATGTCATTATTAAAATTTACTAAAAATTTTCCATATTCTCACTGTTTATAGCAACATTTAGTTTATTTATAAAAAAATAATACACAAAATATCGTTATAAACAGTTCAAGCAGAACTGAATTTTATCAGTTCTGCTTGCTTTTGTTATATTTATTAGAAAAAAATATAGTTAAAACAGGATTCGATTTTATTATATTAATACTTACTATATTTGCATTCAATAAAATAAATTATGCTCTTTATTGCGGTAAGCAATCATCGTCAGACCTTATATAAAGAGATTTTAGAAACATTCCTGCATGGCGGTCGACCCATTGAGTTGTGTCATTTTCATAAGTGTATAGTAAAACCTGATCCGTATCGTTGTCTATATCCATGATGGTTCCGTAAAGGAATTCGCCTGTATCCATGACCAGATATAAATCAACACCTGTATATAAATGTCCTGTTGCACGAAGCCATGTATATTGGGTAGGTTCAGTTTTCTCCTGTAATTCTGTGGGTTCTGTTTGTAAAATCACAGTTGTTGTCGTTTCTGCTTTAGTTTCCGCTCTAGAGGTTTTTGGCAATTCAGTTTCAGCGTCAGCTTCGGTTTCGGTTACTTTGACTGACACAGCTGTCGAAGCTAAAGTAATGCTTTCTTTTTTTGAAACCGCAGTTGTTGAAAGTTCTGTAATAACGGCTGCTTGTTTGGACTCCTTTTTGTTTTCAAGGTATAAATTATATTCATTGGTATGAAAACTGTTAAATGCAGTAAACAATGCAAAGGCAAGTATTGTGAAGATAAATCCGGTAATTATTTCAATAGCATGCTTATTTTTAGAACTCGACTTTTTTTCAATAATTAAAGCTGCAATAACAGCCAAAATTTCCAAAACAGCTATAATTGTGCAAATTACCGCATTAATAATATTATCATACTTATATTCTTTAAAAGCGTTATTAGTATATACAATTATACCCAGCAAAGAAATAATCAACGGAATATAAATCAAACCCACAGCTATAATCTTTTTGGCGATTTTTCCGCTTCTAAATCCAGGAAGACTGTTAAAAAATCCTTTTTTAGTATCAGTCATTATCAATCCCCGAAAGATATTCCTAAATTTTTAGCGGTTTTAACAAGCTGATCGGACGGATCCACAAATTTTGTTTTTCCTGCGATATCTTCAAGCTTATTTGCTGTAATTTTTCCGCCGATTTTTGCAACAGTTCTGCCGTATTTTTCCTGGGAAATAAGTTTTGCGGCGTGTACTCCGAACTGAGTTGCAAGGATTCTGTCATAAGCGCTTGGACTACCGCCTCTGAGCATATGTCCGGGAACGCAGGTTCTGGTTTCAAGTCCGGTTTTTGATTGGATCTGTGCGGCTATTCTATTTGTAGCGGTAGTGATTCCCGCTTCAGCACGAAGTCTTGCACGTTCTTTCTTTTTAAGCTGAGCTTCGTTGTGGTCAAACACACCTTCTGCAACGGCGACGATCGAGAAATTCTTACCGCTTTCGCTTCTTTTCAGTACAGATTCGCATACCTTATCAATGTCATAAGGAATTTCAGGAATAAGAATAATGTCGGCGCCTCCTGCGATTCCGGCGTTCAAGGTAAGCCAGCCGGCCTTGTTGCCCATGATCTCGCAAAGAAGAATTCTTGAATGACTGTTTGCGGTGGTGTGAAGTCTGTCTAGAGCGTCTGTGGCAATGTCAACGGCGGTATGGAAACCGAAGGTTACATCAGTTCCGTAAATGTCGTTGTCTATAGTTTTCGGCAGGCCGATTACGTTGAGTCCTTCGTCTGAGAGCAGACGTGAAGTTTTATGTGTACCGTTGCCGCCGAGAGTAAGGAGACAGTCAAGCTTTTGTTTTTTGTAGGTTTCTTTCATGTTTTTTACTTTGTCCACATTATCGTCGCCGATGACCTGCATCATTTTAAACGGCTGACGTTTTGTGCCTAAAATAGTACCGCCTCTTGTGAGAATACCGGAGAATTCTTCCGGCTTCATATCACGGCAGATATTGTTTATAAGACCGTAATACCCCTCGGCAATTCCTACGATTTCTACATTATCCTCGCCCATCATTTCATAGCATGCCTTTGCAACGCCTCTGATGGTTGCGTTAAGTCCGGGACAGTCTCCGCCGCTTGTAAGAATACCAATACGCTTTTTCATTTTTACCTCCCAGCCGCTTATTATTTAGGCGAACGGCACGCCGTAAATTTATTTTGTTGAAAACATATAACAGATTAATAGTATTATACCAATTTTTATTGAAAATGTCAACAATGACAGTTTGATTTAACATATTTTTTAAAAAGTTTAATACTCAAATCTTTTTTTATTTTTCACTTAATATACACATTTATGAATTATAATATAGCTGTAAATTCATGATAATATAAAAGGATTAAAGGAGAATGACGTATGTATAAAATTCTTGTTGTTGACGATGAAGTAAATATCAGACGAGTTGTCAGAGAGTATGCGGAATTTGAGGGCTATGAAGTTGCCGAAGCGGAAAACGGTATGGAAGCCGTTGAAATGGTAAAGTCCGAAGATTTCGACCTTATTGTAATGGATATAATGATGCCCAAGCTGGACGGCTTTTCGACCTGCAAGGAAATAAAGAAATATAAAACGATACCGGTCATCATGCTTTCTGCAAGAGGTGAAGAATATGATAAGCTTTTCGGCTTTGAGCTTGGAATTGACGATTATGTTGTAAAGCCTTTTTCTCCTAAGGAGCTTATGGCAAGAATAAAGGCTGTACTGAAAAGAAACAACGTTTCAGAATCGACTGTACCGGAAAAGCTTGTTTTTGAGGGTCTTGAAATTGATATTGCCGGACGCGAAGTTTATGTTGACGGTGAAAAAGCTTCGATGACGCCGAAAGAGTATGATTTGCTTTTTTATCTGGTAAAAAATAAAAATCTTGCCCTGACAAGGGACAAGCTTCTGGAGGAAGTCTGGGGATATGACTTTTTCGGTGATGACAGAACTGTAGATACTCATATTAAAATGCTGAGAAACAGTCTGGGACAATACAGAAAATTTATTGTTACATTGAGAGGAATGGGATATAAATTTGAATACGTCCAAAATTAAAAATGCCGTAAGCCTTAGATTTAAAGTATGGGAATACTTCATGTTTTTTACGGCTGTAGTATTTATAATGCTGTGGTTTTTTCAGATTGTTTTTCTTGAAAACTTTTATGAAAAAATGAAGATTTCCGATGTAAAGCTTTCGGCGAAAAAAATAGTTGATGAATACGGTGATGACGATTACGGCAGAACGCTTACAACAATTGCTATTTCAAATGATTTATGTATTGAAATTGTGGACAAATACGGCAGAGTCATTTATACAAAGGATACTCTGGGCAAAAGCTGCCTTATACACAGTCCTGATTCCATGAAAGGAGAATTTTTAAACAAGCTGAAGGAAAGCGGTAAAAAAGAAATATATTTTAAGGAATATAACAGTGCAATAAGCAATGATATGCTGGTATTCGCTGTGGTAATAGGCAGTGCCGACTCTCCTGAAGGGTATGTACTCATCAATACTCCGCTTGTACCCGTAGGCTCCACTGCGTCAATAATAAAACGTCAGCTTCTTATTATAACAATTTATCTTATTATTCTCAGTATTGTAATTTCATTTTTTATGGCTAGAAAAATAGCCGAACCGATTGTAAAAATTACTAAGTCAGCTGAAAAAATGGCTGCCGGAAATTACAGTATAAAATTTGAGGGAGGAGACTACCTTGAAATTCAGCGGCTTGCAAGTACGCTTACTTATGCCGGTCAGCAGATCTCAAAGGTCGACGCTATGCAGCGCGATCTTATAGCAAATGTTTCCCACGATCTTAGAACTCCTCTTACCATGCTTAAGGCTTACGCTGAAATGATCAGGGATTTGTCAGGAGATAATCCTCAGAAAAGAAACGAACATCTTGAAATAATAATTGAAGAAACGGACCGTCTGGCACAGCTTGTAAACGACATGCTTGACCTTTCAAAGCTTGAGGACGGTAATCAGGAGCTTAATTATACTGAATTCAATATAAGAATCCTTCTTGAGGATATAGTTGCAAGATATGAAGGAATTTCCAAAAAATCCGATTATCATATTTCATTTGAACCTGACGGGGACGCAATAGTACGCTGCGATATAATAAAGATTCAGCAGGTTATTTACAATCTGATTAATAATGCCGTTAATTATACCGGTGAGGACAAGCAGATTTTCATAAAACAGAAAAATTCAGCGGATTGCGTCCGTATAGAAGTATCGGATACCGGAGAGGGAATTGCTCCTGAAAAGATAAAGCTTATCTTTGATAAATATTACCGTTCGGAAAATCATAAGAGGGAAGTAGTGGGGACAGGACTGGGACTTTCAATCGTAAAAGCTATTCTTAAGAAGCATGAATATAATTTCGGAGTTTACAGCGTTGTAGGAAAGGGTTCTACATTCTGGTTTGAAATTAAGGATATTGTAAAGCCGGAACAGTCTGAAAGCGTGGAAGACAGTAAGAAAACAGAGCATAAATTTTACAGTAAACGGTTTTCCGAGAAAAAATATGACAAAAAAGATAATAATCAGACAAAACAGAAATAATCATATTGTTTCAGAGTTTTTTCAAGGACTTTTCACAAAGATTTCACACTGGAATTATATAATATGACCATACTCGTAAATGAGTATAAACATTTCGATTTAACGTTTACCCCAGCGTTAAATTAAAATCCCCAATAATCCCTATATCATGGCAAAAGGCTTCCGTAAGGAAGCCTTTTGTTTGTTAAAAGAAGAAAAAGTAATGTGCTGCATAATTTCTTATGCAGCACATTACTTTTATAGTTGATTTAAATATAATAGTTTTAATGATTGCATGTTTCTACAAAAAATTTACACATCTTATAATACAATAAAAATACAGAGTTTTTAAGCAGGAGGTTAAAAAGAAATGTCTGTAAAGATTATAAATGAAGATAATAAAGTGATTGCATTATTATCCGGTGAAATTGACCATCATAACGCAAAATCCCTTCGTCAGGATATAGACTTTTCTCTTCGTGAAAATCAGCCGGAAGAGCTTATTATGGATTTTTCTGAAGTGGGATTTATGGACAGCTCAGGAATCGGACTGGTTATGGGCAGGTATAAGCTGATGCAGGAAATCGGAGGAAACTTAGTTGTCAGAAATCCTCCCCCTCATATAAAAAAGGTTATGAGACTTTCCGGAATTGACCGTTTAGCGTCAATCTGCAATGTGTGAGGAGGCGAAAAAATGAAGATTGTAAACGAAATGAAAATAAGTTTTAAAAGCAAATCGGAAAATGAAGGCTTTGCCAGAACGGCAGTTTGTGCTTTTGCAGCATTTCTTGACCCGGGGATCGAGGATATTGCCGATTTAAGAACTGCCGTTTCAGAAGCAGTTACCAATTGTATAGTTCATGCTTACAGAGGTACGGAAGGAATAATTGAAATAACTGCAAGAATACTTAACGATAATGAAATATACATAAGAATTAAGGATAAGGGCTGCGGAATTCCGGACGTTAAACGCGCTATGGAACCGCTGTATACTACTGCTCCCTGTGAAGAGAGAGCCGGATTGGGATTTGCCGTTATGGAAAGTTTTATGGACAAGCTGACAGTTAAAAGTACTGTGGGAAAAGGTACTGTAGTAACAATGAGAAAAAAGCTGGGGGCGGCAAATGAATAAGCCTTTGCCGGAAGAGAATCTGGGACTGGTTCATCTTTGCGCTAACCGTTTCAGAGGAAGGGGTATAGAATATGATGATTTATATTCTGCCGGCTGTATAGGTCTTCTTAAAGCTGCGGAGGCTTTTGACTGTGAAAGAGGCGTTAAGTTTTCGACCTATGCCGTACCGGTCATTCTGGGGGAAATCAAACGTCTTTTCCGTGACGGAGGAACGGTTAAGGTAAGCAGAAGCCTGAAAGAGCTGTCTTTGAAAGCGGTACGTGTCAGAGATGAAATGTCAAAGGAGCTTGGGCGTGAGCCTACATTGTCTGAACTTGGTAAAAAGCTGGATACTGACGAGTGTGCCATTGCAGAGGCATTGTCGGTCAGTTTACCTCCAGTTTCTCTTACTGACAGCTCCGAAGAGGGCGGCGGACAGATAGATGTTGCCGCACCGTCGCCGGATATAGAAATCGGAGATACTGTTGCTTTGCGTCAGGTTCTGGAAATGATGGAGCCAAAAGATCGTGAACTTATATTTTTGCGGTATTATAAGAATTTTACTCAGTCGGCAGCCGCACAAAAGCTTGGTATGACTCAGGTTCAGGTATCAAGGCGTGAGAAAAAGCTGCTCACGTTTATGCGTGAGCAGCTGATGAAGTAATTTTACTGTTTCTTTATTTGTGCAGAAAGCTTGTCTATTTTTTTCTTGATATCTTCATTTCTTGTCAGATTGTATGCTATACTGTAGTAGTATATAGATTCTTCCGGACGGGCATTGTGTTCAACACAGTATTCGCCCAGAGAGTATGCCATGTTGATTACGACCTGACTTGGACCGTGGTGAAGATTATATTTTTCAAAAGCTTTCAGAATATCTTCTTTGGAAGGAGGTGTAATTGGTTTTTTGGTAAGCATGCTTATATGCTGCAATTCGCCTTTTATATTATCATTCGGAACGTAAAGCATACTGTTATAATAGAAGCATACAGCTGAATCATAATCCTTGATATCAATACAGTAATATCCAAGATTGCAGTAGCATCTAGCGATATCTGCCGGAGTGGAAGCGATTTTAAGTGTTTCTTTTACGCACTCAAAAAGCTTTTCAGGATTGCGGAGAACTTTATAGCATTCAGCCATTTCAAAACGGGGTCCGGTGTTCACAGGATTATATTTGATTGCCTTTTCGAGAACCCTTACCGCTTCTTCAGGCTTTTTCATTTCAACAAGGATATATCCGTAAAAGGCAAGATAAGTGCAGAAATCAAAAGGAGTTCTTTCATACTGCTTTTCCGGCTTATAAAGTTCTACGAAAAGGTATTCGTCAAAACGGTTTCTGAATGAATATTTTTTAGTTTTTTCCGTGTGGTCAAAGTATGTATCAGCTTGTTTTTCAATTTTACTCATCAGCTCGGCGGCTTCGTCGAGCTTTCTGTTTTTAAAAAGGTTATTTACTTCATTGTACGCCTGATCAATTCTTTTGTCGCCTATAAACATAGCGTTATGCAGCGCTTCTTTTTTATCGTCAGGCAGAAGATCGAACGTCATGTCGCTGAGTATGCGGAGGATTTCTTCCGAATTTTCATGGTTTCTGTACTTCATTGCCTGATCATGAAGATAATTTGCGTCATGGGAGGCGTTTCCGGTAAGTCCTTTCTTAATTTCCTCTATAATATCATTTACCATTATTTTTCTCCTAACATAAATATAATAATTTTATTATACTACATTTTGAATAAAAAATCAATAGAAAAGTGTTGAAAAACTGGAGATAATTTTCATAGTATTTAATTTTTTCAGTTTTTGAGTATTTTTGACTTTAATTAAAAAATATAGTATAATTATAAAAATTACTAGTATAAGGGGGAATTTGTTTCATGAAAAAATTTTATTTACCAATATTGGCGCTTGCATTATCTGTTGCCCTGACAGCGTGCGGAAATACTAAAAAAGAAAGTACAATCGAAAGCAGTGATGAAAGCTCTGCTGAAACATCGGTTACATCAGAACTGTCCGAGGAAACAACAGAAATCAATACGGAGGCGTTTGCGGAACAGGCAACAGAAGCATTGTCGTATCAGACATGTACAGTCGACAATGTTTCCTTTATGGTTGACTCTAGCTGGAAGCCTTTGAATGGTCATGAGGGCACATTTGCTACGCCGGACGAAAAAAATGTTTACCAGCTTCAGGGCGTTTCAAGTTTAGGCAGTTATACTCCTGAAGAATTTTTTCAGCATCTGAAGGATATATACTCTGAAAGCAATGAGATAGTCAGGTCTGATGATACTCTTACATCATTTGTTACGTCTGATAATTTGGAATCATATATCGGCAGAATAGATATGAAAGTAAATGGTATTTTCTTTTCAATTGATGTTTTGATTGTTCCTCAGAAGAATACGGTTGTTACATTTGCCGGTCAGAGTCCCAGTGAAAATGATCTTTCGGTTGATGTACGTGATATTACAAAAACAGCGTCGTTTAATATTGCAGCAGGGGATTATATCAGCGGAAATACATTTATTGCCAAAGATGGTTCGGAGCTTTGTCTTGGATCTGACGGAGAATTTATTTATTATCAATTAGAAGAGGATCATAACATGCCTTACTGTACGGGAACATATGAGGTGTATTACGGTCAGGAGGCTTTTGATAAACTGTCGACTATGGAAGAATACGGTCTTACAAAAGAAGAGCTTGAAGAAACGCTTTCAGCAAATATGAACGGATATAAATTGGGTGGTTCTAATATATCGGATTTTATAAATCCGGACGATTATTATGAGTCAGATGATATTTATCAGATATGCAAGGACAGCTTTTATGCTGTAATACTTCATAATGAAAAGCTGGTGGATTCAGGCAGTACAAGCGATATGGGCAATGATACACTTTATATCGGTTTTTATATTTCCGAGCTTGAATATGCGGATATGCTAAATGTTATGACAGCTAACTATGCCGGATGGACATTAAAAGGGCAAACAGAATGAAATCAGCAAAAAAACCGACCTCTGCATTATGCAGAAGTCGGTTCGTCTTTTCAGACATATATAGTTTAAATAAGAGGAGGTTATCGGATTAATATCCCATTCCCATACCGCCCTGAGGCATTGCAGGAGCCGGTTCCGGTGCAGGAATATCAGCTACAAGACTTTCAGTTGTAAGAACCATAGCGGCAACTGAAGCTGCATTCTGGAGTGCGGAACGAGTTACCTTAGTAGGATCTACGATTCCGGCAGGAATCATATCAACGTATGTTTCATTGTAAGCGTCGAAACCATAGCCTGTTTTGCCTGAACGCTTAATAGTATCTATAATGACGCTGCCTTCAAGACCTGCATTGAGTGCAATCTGGCGAACAGGTTCTTCCAAAGCTCTGAGAACGATCTGAGCGCCTGTCTTTTCATCGCCTTCCAGTGAAGGAATAAGCTCTTCAACAGCAGGAATTGCATTGATAAGAGCAGTACCGCCGCCGGCAACAATACCTTCTTCAACGGCTGCCTTTGTAGCTGCAAGAGCATCTTCGATTCTCAGTTTCTTTTCTTTCATTTCGATTTCAGTTGCAGCGCCTACCTTGATAACTGCAACACCGCCTGAAAGCTTTGCAAGTCTTTCCTGAAGCTTTTCTTTATCGAAATCAGATGTTGTTGTTTCAATCTGAGCTTTGATCTGAGCAGTTCTGTTCTTGATATCGTCAGAGTTTCCGGAACCGTCAACAATAATTGTATTTTCCTTGTTAATAACAACCTGTCTTGCACGTCCAAGCTGTTCGATAGCTGTATCCTTAAGTTCAAGACCGAGTTCTTCTGAAATTACCTGACCGCCTGTAAGAATAGCAATATCCTGAAGCATTTCCTTACGTCTGTCGCCGAATCCCGGAGCCTTAACAGCTGCGCACTTGAATGTGCCTCTGAGATTGTTGAGAATAAGAGTTGTAAGAGCTTCGCCTTCGATGTCTTCAGCGATGATCACAAGCTTTTTGCCTGACTGAACAAGCTGTTCCAGAAGAGGAAGAATTTCCTGGATTGAAGCGATTTTTTTATCTGTAATAAGAATATATGGATCGTCGTAAACAGCTTCCATTTTTTCTGTATCTGTAACCATATAAGGAGAAATGTAGCCTCTGTCGAACTGCATGCCTTCAACAACTTCGCTGTAGGTTTCAGCAGTTTTGCTTTCTTCAATTGTAATTACGCCGTCAGCTGTAACCTTTTCCATAGCGTCTGCGATAAGTTTGCCTACATTTTCATCAGCTGAAGAAACTGTTGCAACTCTTGCGATATCGTCGCTGCCTTCAATTTTCTTTGAATTTGAAATAACGGTACCCACTGCTGTTTCAACAGCCTTTGCCATACCCTTTTTAACGATCATCGGGTTAGCGCCTGCTGCAATATTCTTCATGCCTTCACGGATCATTGCCTGAGCCAAAAGTGTTGCTGTTGTTGTACCGTCTCCGGCAGCGTCGTTAGTTTTTGTAGCAACTTCCTTGAGCATCTGAGCGCCCATATTTTCAAATGCGTCCTCAAGTTCAATTTCCTTGGCAATTGTTACGCCGTCGTTTGTAATGAGAGGCGCACCGAATTTTTTGTCAAGAACAACGTTTCTTCCCTTAGGACCTAATGTGATCTTTACAGTATCAGCCAGCTTGTCAATACCTGACTGAAGAGATTTTCTGGCTTCCTCGCCGTATTTGATATCCTTTGCCATGATAACATTTCTCCTTTACAATATAAATTAAAATGTGATTATTCTACTATTGCCAGAACCTCGGACTGACGGAGGATTGTGTATTCAACATCGTCAACCTTGACTTCTGTACCGGCATATTTGCTCAGTAAAACTTTGTCGCCCACTTTTAAATACATATCAACTTTTTCACCGTCAACGACTCCGCCCGGACCTACAGCAACAACCTCTGCAACCTGAGGCTTTTCCTTTGAAGCAGCCGCCAGTATAAGACCGCTCTTTGTAGTTTCTTCGGCTTCTGTCATTTTAATAACGATTCTGTCTGCCAATGGTTTGATAGTCATATTTATTCCTCCTGAAAATTTTATTAGCTTTTTTAGCACTCAAACTCTCTGAGTGCTAATTACTATTTTACCAACTTTCTCAGAAAAATCAAGGGGATTTTAAGAATATAAATGATTTTTGTATTTATAGACAATGCCAGACTAGATTTGGCATAAATTAATGTTAAAATTATACAAAGGATAACTGGAAAAATATTTTGGTTATTTTTTATAATATTATAAGTATTGACTTTTAACACATAATTTGTTAATATTAAATAAAAATATATGTATTACAAGTGAAGAGGATAACCATTTATTAGCACGTTTTTATTGAATATAGTTAAGGAAAAGGAAGAAAAAATGTCACTTGGAAAAATTCTGATAATTGATGATGATAAAAATATTTGTGATTTGTTGAGGATTTATCTTGAAAAAGAGGGGTATAGTACTATAATTTCAAATAACGGCGAAGAGGGTATGGTTAAGTTTTATGCCTTAAAACCTGATATTATCCTGCTTGACATAATGCTTCCCGGTATGGACGGCTGGCAGATTTGTCGTGAAATACGGAAAAATTATAATACGCCTATTTTGATGATTACGGCAAAATCAGAGGTTTTCGACAAGGTTCTCGGGCTGGAACTGGGTGCGGACGATTACATAGTAAAACCCTTTGACACAAAAGAAGTGCTGGCAAGGATCAAGGCTGTTTCAAGAAGAGTGGGACAGACAACTTCTTCGTCGGAATCAAGAGAATTATTTTATGATAATCTGCATATCAATCTGACAAGGTATGTATTGAAGGTGCGCGGCAAGGTGGTTGAAACTCCTCCTAAGGAGCTTGAGCTTTTGTTCTTTTTAGCCTCCAATCCCAACAGGGTATTTACAAGAGATCAGCTTCTTGACGAGGTGTGGGGATTTGAGTATTACGGCGATTCCAGAACCATAGACGTCCATATAAAGCGGCTTCGCTTAAAGCTAGAGGGAGTTTCAGACAAATGGGCGCTGAAAACAGTATGGGGAGTGGGATATAAGTTTGAATGCGATGAAGAACGCAGCTGACGTAAAGAGACAGAAAAGTATGAAAAAACAGCTTATTGTTCAGTATCTGGCTGCAATTGCAATGCTTACTTTGGGAGCAGTATTTACAGGAATTTCCATTTTTGCGTTTTCAGCGTCTTATGTAAAAAAGTCTGAATATAATGAGATAGATAAGACGGCCCGCACAATTATAAAAAATTTTGAAATATGCTTAAACTCATCTGACAGCAGAGAGACGGCAGTATCGGATATGGAGCGTTTTTTTGCTGTATATTCAGACGTGTTTGACACTAATTATTATATACTTGACAAAGACGGCGGTATTATTGTTAAATCCGAGGCGGATACGGAAAAATATAAGCCTGAAACAGTGTCAAGACTTATAAATGCGGCGGAATTTGATATTGTAAACAGCGAAGTAATAATCTACAGCAAAAAAATGCCGTCTGTTCTAAGCGATGGAGGAGTATATTTTATAGCACTGAAACCTGCCGACGAGTATTACCGTTCGGTAATCAGGATCGGAGAGGTTCTGATTATTTCAATAACTGTAGTATTTATTATTTTTTCAGTAATACTTTATCTTGTGAAACGCAGAAAGTTTAATTTACTGATGGAACTGAATGAATATGCATCGGATTTTGTTGAGACCGGAACGACCGATAAGACTCTTCCGGAGACATCTGACATGGAGCTTGCATCTATAATATCCGCAATGAATAAAATGACAGAGATAATTGCTTCAAACAATAAACACAGACTGGAATTTATGTCAAATGTTTCACATGAACTGAAAACTCCTGTAACTATAATAAACGGTTTTGTTACAGGTATTCTTGACGGAACTATTGAAAGAGACCAGCAGAGAAGATATCTGGTAAGGGTTTCGGATCAGACTAACAGAATGGTCAGATCAATTAATACCATGATGAAAATTTCCGGAATAGAATCGGGAGATATGCAGCTTAATCGGCGAATGGTGGATCTGACTGCGTTGTTTGTTGAAACTCTCTTTATGTTTGAAAAACAAATCGAGGATAAAAATGTAACCGTTGAGGGTATAGACAGTCCGAAAATAATGTTATACGGTGATAAAGATATTTTGTATCAGATAGTTTATAATTTAGTGGACAATGCAGTAAAATTTGTGAACAGCGGCGGAGTAATAAAGTTAAATACCCATAGCGATCAGCACAATATATATTTATGGTTTGGAAATACCGGCAGAGGTATTTCAGGCAGGGAGATGTCCAGGATTTTTGACAGATTTTATAAAACGGATTTTTCCAGAAGTCATGATACCTCAGGCGTAGGTCTTGGATTGTCAATTGTTAAAAAGTTTGTGGAATTTCATCATGGAAGTATAATTCTTAAAAGCAATCAGGACGAATATACGGAATTCCTGCTGACATTTCCTGTAGATAAATTTAACGTTGTCCCGGCAGCGGAATCCGAAGATAATGAAGACAGTGAGAATAAACCGATAAATGGAGAAAAAAATGAACGATAATTTTGAAAATAACGATGATCGCAGTACAGCTGCAGAAGAGTGTGAACGTTTTGATATTATTGAAAATGATATTCTCAATAATATCGGAAATCAGTCGGTATCTGATGAGAAAAAACGCCGTATTCCGGCAGCGGCGATATTTCTGGCTATGATTTTTATTGTTGTGTGCGTTCTGACCGTTTACTGTATAGTTTCGGATATAAACCGCGGAAACCTCGCAGGATTTGAACCGGAATTTCAGGGAAGAAATATTATTCTGCGGACAGAACACAAGCCTGAGACAGATAATCAACAGCTTACTGATGAAACCGGAAGATATACAGTCGAAGGACTTGTTCAGGTAGTAAGACCTCAGGTGGTGGAAATATATACATATAAAACAAAGGAAACGGATATTGTGTCGGGAAGCGGTTCGGGAATTATTATTACCGAGGATGGTTATATTGTAACTAATACTCATGTATTGGACGGCATGGAAAAATATGTAGTCAATACCTATGATAATAAATCGTATACTGCCGAAATCGTAGGGCGGGACGCTAAAACAGATATTTCGGTGATAAAGATCGACGCAGAAAATTTATCGGCGGCAGTGCTGGGAAATTCCGACGAGGTCAATCAGGGTGAAGCTGTTGTTGCAATAGGAAATCCGGCGGGATTGACGGGATCTATTACTGATGGAATAGTTTCAGGTCTGAACAGAAAAATCAAGACTGATGCAACAAGCTTTGAAATGAACTGTATTCAGACTAATGCGGCGATAAGTCCCGGAAATTCCGGCGGAGCCTTGGTTAATCTTTACGGTCAGGTAATCGGCATAACTTCGTCAAAATATGCGGCTGTTAATTCGGAGGGACTGGGGTTTGCCATTACTATCAATGAAGCAAAGCCGATAATTGAAGAATTGATCTCTCAGGGATATGTAAGCGGAAGAGTGAGAGTAGGAATTACTTTTTATTCAGCATATGCTGATTATGCAAATATTGAATTTAAAGATAAATACGGATTTGATATACCTGAAGAACTTGAGGGTAGTCTGTGGATAAGCGATATAAGCAAGGACTGTGATATTGCAAATACCGAGCTTAAAAACGGTGATTTTATTGTTTCAATAGAAGGACAGCAAATAGCTGATTACAGTGAACTGAATCAGCTGCTCAAGGGTAAAAAAGGCGGAGATAAGATAAAAGCAGAGTGTGCTAGAGTCGATAAAAGCGGAAAGATTACGTATTTTGAAATTGAATTTAAGCTAATGACCGACACGTCGGGTGACTTTTAAATTTTTTAACCGGTACAAAATCTGTGCCGGTTTTTACTTTTATGCTGTACATATTCAACATGAAGCATATATAAGACACGCATATCTGCTAAAATATAAGTTTGAAAGTATTGAAATTTTTCCGGTATTGTGATATTATTTATTTGGTAGTTTAAACGTTTTCTGACTTCGGAGGTGTATGTGGAAAAAAATAAATTTGAGTTTGAAAAGCTGTCTGAAAAAATCAGTATATGCGTAAGCCGTGAGCATGGTTTTGGTACGGACGCATTTCTGCTGGCGAATTTTTCGGAGTATAAACTAAACGATACGGCTTGTGATTTGGGAACGGGATGCGGAATTATACCTCTGATTATGCAAAGAGAAAAACCTCCGAAAATTACATATGCTTTAGATATTCAGCCGCTTGCTATAGAACAGCTTAGAATAAGTCTGGATAAAAATAAAATTGACAGTATTATTCCAATATGCGCCGATTTAAAAGTATTGTGGGACGGTGCGCCTTTGGGACAGTTCAGTCTTGTTACCTGTAATCCGCCCTATAAAGCTGCAAAGGCAGGTATAGAAAGCAATCTTGACGCTCACAAGATAGCAAGGCATGAAATTTTATGTAATATTGACGACGTATGCCGTGCGGCGGCAAAGCTGCTTAAATTCGGCGGACGGCTTTGCCTTTGCAACAGACCTGAAAGGCTCAGCGATGTAATTTCGGCTATGAAAAACAATGGAATCGAACCTAAAAGGCTTAGATTTGTAAGTAAAAATCCCGATACTGCGCCGTGGCTTTTTCTGATTGAAGGTAAAAAAGGGTCAAAGCCCTTTATGAAAGTTTTGCCGCAGCTTTACGTGTGGAACGAATCAGGATATTCGGAGGAAATGGAAAAGATATATAGTATGGGACTTGACAGAAAGGAAATCAATTAATGGGAACATTATATGTTGTGGGAACTCCGATAGGAAATATGGAGGACGTAACGTTCCGGCAGCTTGAAACCCTCAAATCAGTAGATTTTATTGCCGCAGAGGATACCAGAGTTACTTTGAAGCTGCTTAACAGATACGGCATAAAAAAAACTCTTGTAAGCTATCACAGGCACAGCGGAGAAAACTGTGCCTTAAGTATAATGGAACGTATAAAGAACGGTGAAAATGCGGCGATCGTAACCGACGCCGGAATGCCGTGTATATCCGATCCGGGTGAGGATCTTGTAAAGATTTGTGCTGAAAACGAGGTTGATGTTAAAGTTGTTCCCGGACCGAGCGCAGTAATTTCCGCTCTTGCGGTTTCAGGACTTAGTACCTCAAGATTTTCCTTTGAGGGCTTTCTATCAGTTAATAAAAAACAGAGATACGAGCATCTTGAAAATATACAAAACGATACGAGAACTTTGATTTTTTATGAAGCTCCTCATAAGCTTCGCAATACGCTGAAAGATTTTCTTAAATATTTCGGGGATAGAAAAATTTCTCTTTGCCGTGAATTGACAAAGGTATATGAAGAAATCCTGAGAATGACAGTCTCCGAGGCAATTTTCTATTATGAGTCGCACAATCCAAAAGGCGAATATGTGTTGGTAGTGGAAGGCGCTCAGGAGCGTAAAGATAACGGCAGCGTTACCCTTGAACAGGCAGTAAGAATGGCGGAAGGTCTGATTAACGAGGGTGTGAAGCCGTCTGAAGCATGCAAAAGGATAGCAAAGGATACAAATTTTTCTAAGGGCAGTCTTTATTCGGCTGTTGTAAATAAGTGAAAGGTACGCTTTTATGCGTGCCTTTTGCATTTTATCAGTAAAATTTATACTTTTTGTAATTTGACTTTAAATGCAAAATGGTTTATAATTATAAGAATAAGTAAGAGTGTATAAATCTGACTTTTATGAAAATAATAGAAATATTCTATTAAGAAAGGTCATAGGTTATGAATACACAGGATTACGATGAAAATGAAAAGGACAACGATAATAATTCAGAAAGTGAAACAGAGGAAAGACTTGATCAGGCAGAGCTGATTGAAAAAACCGGAGAAGTGGTTCCCCATAATGCCAAACACCTTATTCACTGTCTTACCGTTATCGGTCAGGTGGAGGGGCATTATGTTCTGCCGTCCCAGAATAAGACTACGAAATATGAACATATTATTCCGGCGCTTGTGGCAATTGAACAGGATCGCAGCATTGAGGGACTGGTGATAATTCTCAATACCGTAGGCGGAGACGTTGAGGCGGGTCTTGCTATTGCAGAGCTTATTGCGGGAATGAAAACTCCAACGGTTTCACTGGTTGTAGGAGGCGGTCATTCAATCGGCGTACCGCTGGCGGTAAGCGCTAAGCACTCTTTTATTGTTCCCTCGGCTACAATGACAATTCATCCTGTCAGAATGAACGGACTCGTTTTGGGAGTACCTCAGACGCTTTCGTATTTTGATAAAATGCAGGACAGAATTGTAAATTTTGTAACCTCTAACAGCAATATCAGCGAACAGGATTTCAGGAATCTGATGTTGCAGACAGGAGAACTCACGATGGATATGGGAACGGTTGTAGACGGCGAACGTGCTGTTGAACTGGGACTTATTGACAGTCTGGGCGGTTTAAGCGACGCTATTGACTGCCTGTATTCACTTATTGAAGAATCTGGTGAGAAGTATCCTGATAATGAAAAAAAGGAGGACTAAGCAATGGTGCTTCATACAATTATCAGTCCGGCAGACATTTTTTACGATTTTTCCAAGAATATGGAAAATATTAAAAAAAATGAGGAAATATGCATTACGGACCCTTTTCACTACCTTGAACAGGATGAGTATTACAAACAAAATATACAAATGCGGAAATGATTTCCGCTACATATCAGGAGGGCAAAATGAATATTTTTGAAGCGATTATGCAGGGAATTATACAGGGACTGACGGAATTTCTTCCGGTATCAAGCTCGGGACATCTATCACTTTATCAGCACTTTACAGGCAACAGCGGAGAGGGTGCACTGCTGTTTTCGGCAGTTCTTCATCTTGGTACGTTGGTTGCAGTGTTTACTGCATTCCGCAAAACGATCTGGGAGCTTATTAAAGAGCTGGGATTTATGATAAAGGATATCTTTACAGGAAAGTTCAAATGGAAGGAAATGAATCCTCCGAGACGGGCGATAATAATGATGATAATTTCGCTTCTTATGCTTATTCCTTTTTACATATTCAAGGACTTTTTCGAGGGAGTGTCCGAAGACAGTGATATTATTGTTGAGGGTATCTGCTTTTTGTATACGGCAACTATTTTATTTCTTTCCGACCGATGCGTTAAGGGAAATAAAAAATTCGGTGATATTACGGTTAAAAATGCCGTAACAGTGGGCGCTTTTCAGGGTGTAGCACTGCTTCCGGGCGTATCACGTTCCGGTTCTACAATTTCCGGCGGACTTTTCTGCGGATTTGAAAGGGAAACAGCGGTTCAGTATTCATTTATTCTGGGAATACCGGCAATTTTAGGCGGCTGTCTTTTGCAGGTTAAAGACGCTGTGGATCAGAAAGCAATGGACATAGAGCCTTTAAATTTTGCAGTTGGATTTATTGTTTCAGCAATTGTAGGAATTTGTGCGATAAAAATGGTTAACTGGCTTGTGAAATCGGATAAATTCAAGATTTTTGCGGTTTATACTTTGATTTTAGGCGTAGTAGTAATTGGAATAGGAATTTTTGAACATGCTGTTGGAATGAATCTTGTTGACTATCTGAAAAAATAATTTTAGAATACGAAAGGAAAATAACAGTGGCGGGAAGTAAAAAAAGCGGCGGCTCTTCCAAAGCAAAGTCAGGCGGTGCAAAAAAGGGCGGAAATACAAAAAAAGCTCAGACAAAACCGTCTGCCGGATCTAAAACCGAATCTCAGAAGGATCCGGTAAATCAGTTCTGGTCCGTAATATTGTTTGCGGCGGGAATTCTGGTTTTTCTTCTTACTGTAATTGAAGGAAGCAGCGGCTGGTATTTTATACATAATCTTTTCAGAGGACTTTTCGGCGTATCGGTATTTTTAGTGCCGGTCATACTTGTCTATACGGCGATTCTTATAAGCATGGAAAGATCCCAGCAAACCGTAGCCGGAAGAGCAATGTGGGGTATCGGTCTTACTTTGCTTTGCAGTTCTGTGGTACAGATAATGTTTGCAGGAGAAGCACAGGGCAGCAGCTTTACTGAAAAATGCAGATATCTTTATGAATCCGGTTCAAATCTGGAAGGCGGCGGCTTATTAAGTGCATTGATCGCATGGCCTTTGCTTAAGTTTTTTGGGAATGTAGGCGCTAAGATCATAGTTTGTGTTCTTCTGTTTATTTTCATAATGCTTCTGTCCAATCTGACGCTTTTTCAGTTTTTCGGATTCTTTTACAAACCGTTTGTCAAAATGTATCATTCGCTGCAGGAGCTTCGGGAGGAAAACCGTATACTTGACGCATATGAGGAATGGGAGTATGATGAGGAACAGGAAGCTATTTCTCTTGCAAATTCCCAAAATAATGAAAGTGATACGGTGCCGGACGATAATTTTGATTTTGACGTTCCGGTAAATGCGAATGATAATATTGATCTTCCTGATTTTGAACCGCCGAAATTGAGCAGTCAGAACGGTTCGGCAATAGACATACCTATTGATGGAGTTTTACAGTCTGAATCTGACAAGCCCGTTTTAGGAAATAATAATAACACTGAAAACGTACATGACGTTGACGATAAGCCGGCCGAGAAAAATCAAAAGCCGCTGAATGAACTGGATGCGCTTGTTGAAAAGGCGGTAGTAGGCGGAGAAAAAGAAAAGCTTCCTGAGACCTTTGCAGAAAAAGCAGCTAAAGCGGAGGAAAGTGTACAGAAAACAGAAATCAAACCCATTGAAACAAAACAATATGTACTGCCTCCGATTAATCTTCTCAGTAAAAGTGTTTCAAAGGCAAATGATCCCGCTGCTGCTACAGAACTGAAAGAAAAGGCGGATACTCTTATAAATACTCTTGAAAGCTTCGGGGTAAAGGCTAGAATTGTTGCTATCCAGAGAGGTCCGAGAGTTACCAGATATGAAATTCAGCCTGCGGCAGGAGTTAAGGTTTCAAAGATTACTAATCTGTCAGACGATATTGCCCTTAACCTTGCAGCGGCAGGAGTAAGAATAGAAGCTCCGATCCCGGGCAAGGCTGCTATCGGTATTGAAATACCGAATACTAATCAGGACGTAGTTTCTTTACGTGAAATAATTGAAAGCCGTGAATTTCGTGACGCCAAAAGCAAGCTTGCGTTTTCAGTGGGTAAGGATATCGCCGGAAATATAATTATAGGCGATGTTGCAAAAATGCCTCACATGATCATTGCCGGAACAACAGGTTCGGGTAAATCGGTATGTACAAACTCAATAATCATGAGTATACTTTACCGTGCAACTCCTGATGAGGTAAAGCTTATTCTGATAGATCCTAAGATGGTTGAATTTACAACTTATAACGGTATTCCTCATCTTCTGATACCTGTCGTTACTGATCCTCGTCAGGCGGCAGGTGCACTTAACTGGGGAGTTCAGGAAATGCTAAGAAGATATAAGCTTTTTGCGGATAATAATGTAAGGGACTTAGGCGGATACAATGAACTGGCAGCACGTAAGGGATATGACAAGCTGCCGCAGATCGTTATTGCAATAGACGAATTTTCAGACCTTATGATGGCGGCTTCAAAGGAAGTAGAAGACTCTGTATGCCGTCTTGCACAGATGGCGAGAGCGGCGGGAATGCACCTTATAATTGCAACCCAAAGACCTACTACAGACGTTATCACAGGTCTTATCAAGGCTAATATCCCAAGCCGTATTGCGCTGTCGGTTCAGTCGCAGGTTGACTCAAGAACCATTCTGGACACTCAGGGCGCTGAAAAGCTTCTGGGCTATGGCGATATGCTTTATTACCCAAACGGTATGCAGAAACCGCTTAGAGTTCAGGGCTGTTTTTGCTCTACCAAGGAAGTTGAAACGATAGTCGACTTTATCAAGAAAGAGTCCGTATCTGAATATAATGAGGAAATTATTGAAGCGGTTGAACAGAATATGCCGGCAGAAAAGGGCGATCGTACTGCGGAGGCTTCCGAACCTATTGGAAATGGAGACGATGTTCTTATTGAAAAAGCAATTGACGTTGTTGTGGAAATGGGACAGGCTTCTACTTCTTCACTTCAGAGAAAGCTGAAGCTCGGATACGCAAGAGCTGCAAGAATAATCGACGAACTGGAAAGTATGGGCGTTGTTGGTCCTTATGAAGGGGCGAAACCAAGAAAGGTTATAATGTCAAAACAGCAGTGGGCAGAACGCCGTGCAAGAAAAAGTATGCAGGAATAAGGAAGTATAATATGAATGGATTTCTTCCTATTTCACGTTCGGATATGGAGGAACGTGGAATAAAACAATTTGATTTTGTTTATATAACAGGGGACGCATATGTGGACCACCCTAGCTTTGGCGTGGCGATAATATCAAGAGTACTTGAAGATCTGGGATATACAGTGGGAATAATTTCACAGCCTGACTGGAAAAGCGATAGAGATTTCAAACGCTTCGGCAGACCTAAGCTTGCATTTCTGGTAACAGCCGGAAATATTGATTCTATGGTTGCGCATTATACCGCCGCAAAAAGAAAGCGTTCCGATGACGCTTATACTCCCGGCGGAAAGGCAGGAAAGCGTCCGGATAGGGCAGTAATAGTGTACTGTAAAAAGATCCGTGAAATTTACGGAGATGTTCCCATCGCTATAGGCGGACTGGAAGCTTCACTTCGTCGGTTTGCTCACTATGATTATTGGGACGATTGCGTCCGTCCGTCAATACTTGTTGACAGTACTGCGAATATCCTTATGTTCGGAATGGGCGAGCATCAGATTACAGAGCTTGCACACAGACTGTCGCATGGGGAGGATATACGTGAGATCCATGATGTACGGGGAACCTGCTACCTGACAGAACCTGTAAACACGCCGATCGGTGCGGCGGAATGTCCGTCCTTTGAACAGGTCAGGGATAATAAAAAGCTATATGCCAAAGCGTGCAGACAACAGTATGACCAGCAGGACGAGGTTTACGGCAAAACGGTAATTCAGCGTCATGGAAAGATGATGCTTGTGCAGAATCCTCCGGCGCTTAGCCTTACAACTGAAGAGCTTGACCATGTTTACAGTCTGCCGTATATGAGAACATATCACCCGTCATATGAGAGTATGGGAGGAGTACCGGGAATTGAAGAAGTTCAGTTTTCTATTACCCATAACAGAGGCTGTTTCGGGTACTGTAATTTTTGCTCTATTGCTCTTCATCAGGGCAGACGAGTAACTTGCCGCAGCGAGGAGTCAATACTTGAAGAGGCTAAAAAGCTGACAGAAATGTCAGGCTTTAAAGGATATATACACGATGTAGGAGGGCCTACAGCCAATTTCAGAAAACCTTCCTGTGAAAAACAGATGAAGCTAGGATTGTGCAAGGGTAAAAAATGTCTTGCGCCTGAACCATGTCCCAATCTTGATGTTGACCACAGGGAATATATTGATATTTTAAGAAAACTTCGTAATATAAAAGGCGTAAAAAAAGTTTTTATTCGTTCGGGAATCCGCTATGATTATCTGATGGAGGACGAAAGTGACGAGTTTATAAAGGAACTTATTAAAAATCATGTCAGCGGACAGCTTAAGGTTGCTCCGGAACATTGTTCGGCGGCAGTTCTTGATAAAATGGGTAAGCCTCATATTGAGGCATATAAGAAATTTCAGCAGAAATTCTATGCAATTACAAAGGGAATGGGCAAGGAGCAGTATTTAGTGCCTTATCTTATGTCCTCACACCCGGGAAGTACTCTTAAAGAGGCTATAGATTTGGCAGTATTTCTCAAGGAAAATAATATGCGTCCGGAACAGGTACAGGATTTTTATCCGACGCCGGGAACTATTTCTACCTGTATGTTTTATACGGGATATGATCCGTATACCATGAAGGAGGTCTATGTTCCGAAAACTTCGGAAGAGAAAAAAATGCAGAGAACGCTTTTGCAGTATTTCAAGCCTGAAAATAAAAAAATCGTTATTTCAGCATTGAAAAAAGCCGGACGGCACGACTTGATAGGTTACGGTAAAAATTGTCTGGTAACGCCTGAAAACGGACGAAATGAAACACGGGCGGTAAATGGCAGAAAATCGGGAAAGGCAAAAAATAATGGCATCAGGAAAAAGAAAAAAAGGTAAGAAAAACGGATTATTTGCAAAGCTTTTGGCGGCGGTCATAATAATTGCTGTCGGTGTTTTTGCGGCTGATTATTTTAATATATTTACCTTTGAGGAATGGAAAGAATTTTTCGTTATTGAAAAGGAATCCGTTGCAGAGGGAGAGGTTCAAGTCCACTATATAAATGTGGGGCAGGGGGATTGTTCTCTTATTCTGTCCGAAGATACGGCAATACTTATCGATACCGGTGAAAAGGAAAACGGCGAAATAATATGCAGTTATCTTGAAAAACACAATGTTGATAATATAGACTGTATGATTCTCACTCACCCTCATTCTGACCACATGGGTGCGGCTTCCTATGTTATTGACAATATGGATGTTGAACAAATTATCATTCCTAAGGTTACGGACGATATGGTACCAACAACGAAGGTTTATGAGAATTTCTTGAAAAGTGTTAAGAACAAAAATCTCAAGCTGACTGCCGCAAAACCCGGAATGACCATTGATGCGGGAGAGGGAGAGCTTGAAATAATATCACCGGTAAAGGATTATGATAATTTAAATAATTATTCTGCGGCGGCGGTACTTACTCATGGCAGTAATAAGTTTATGTTTACAGGGGATATTGAGAAAAAAGCTGAAAAGGATATCATAAAAGCCGGAAATCTTACTGGTGCAGATGTTCTTAAAGTTGCTCACCATGGAAGCAATACTTCAAGCAGCAAGGAGTTTCTTGATATTGTAGATCCTGATTATGCAGTTATAGAGTGCGGAGATAATTCCTACAAGCACCCTCATGAGGAAACCATGGAAAGACTTTCCGAATATACGGATAAAATATACAGAACAGACATAGACGGTAATATTGTGATAACGTCTGATAAAGACGGATTATCAGTTAAAACTGAAAATTAAGGAGAAGCTATGCTGATAATAGAACGCTTTGAGGGAAATACTGCCATTATTGAGGACGGCGGCAAGCACTTTGAAGTAAGCAGAGATGATCTGCCGGAAAATGCATGTGAGGGAGACGTACTGAAAAAAGTCGGCAGTACATATGAAATTGACAAAGAAAAAACAGAAAGCCGAAGAAAAGAAATATTAAAGCTGCAAAACAGCTTGTGGAGTTGAATATGAACGCAGACGTAATTATAATAGGCGGAGGAGCCGCCGGAGCAATGGCAGGTGTTTATTGCGGCGAATGGGGAAAGAAAACAATTATTTTTGAACCCAACGGAAAAATAGGTAAAAAGCTTATGATCACCGGTAAGGGAAGATGTAACGTTACCAATAACTGTACAGACGATGAACTTATTCGCAATATTCCCCGTAATCCAAGGTTTTTATACAGCGCTTTTTCGCAGTATTCTACGGCAGATGTTATGGATTTTTTTAAGCAGTCGGGAGTGCCTCTGAAAACAGAAAGAGGAAACAGAGTTTTTCCTGTTAGCGATAAGGCGGCGGATATTGTTTCGGCTCTGGAACGCAAACTGAAAAAAGCTGATGTAAAAATCATAAAGGAAAGAGTTACCGGACTTATTATTGAAAACGGCATATGCAAGGGTGTTGAAGCAGGAGGAAAGCAGTATTTTTCAGAGTCTGTTTTAATAGCGACCGGAGGAAAATCCTATCCCAGTACCGGTTCTACGGGGGATGGGTATAAGCTTGCAGAATCTGTGGGACATACTGTCACAAAGCTTGAACCGTCTCTTGTACCGCTAGTGTGCAATGAAAAATACTGTGCCGATATGATGGGTCTTTCCCTGAAAAATGTTACGCTATCGCTATATGACAGGGGTAAGAAAATATACAGCGAGCTGGGTGAAATGCTGTTTACTCATTTCGGTGTATCCGGACCGTTGGTATTAAGTGCAAGCTCTCATATTGACAGTATGGAAAATAACAGATATAAACTTCTTATTGATTTAAAACCCGGACTTTCCGAGCAGCAGCTTGATGCGAGAATCTTACGGGATTTCAGTGAAAATATAAATCGTATATTCGGAAATTCCCTATCCAAGCTTTTACCTGCAAAGCTTGTACCGACAGCGGTAAGGCTGTCGGGGATACCGGGGGAGAGAAAAGTAAATCAGATAACAAGAGAAGAACGTCTGGAATTTGTAAGACTTCTCAAAGCTTTTCCGCTGACGGTAAAAGCATTCCGACCAATAGAGGAAGCGATAATTACCAGCGGAGGTATCAATATAAAAGAAATCAACCCTAAAACTATGGAATCAAAAAAAATAAAGGGACTTTTCTTTGCCGGAGAAGTTATAGACGTTGATGGGTATACCGGAGGATTTAATTTGCAGATCGCTTTTTCAACCGCATACTGTGCGGCTTTAAATATGTAACTGAAAGGAAGTTGAAAATGAGTATTAATATTGCTGTTGACGGACCGGCAGGCGCCGGAAAAAGCTCTATTGCGAGAGCTGTGGCTGAGGAAATCGGGTATATATATGTTGATACGGGAGCACTCTACAGATCAATTGCTCTTTATTCCATAGAAAACAAATTTGACAATGAATCACTAGTAAATTCACTGGATAAAATAAATATAAGACTGGAATTTATTGATAAATGTCAGCATGTTTTTTTAAACGACAATGATGTTTCGGATAAAATAAGAACTCCGGAAGTTTCAATGGGCGCTTCAAAAGTTTCGGTAATTCCGGAGGTAAGGGAATTTCTATTCGGACTTCAGAAAAAAATTGCTGCTGAAAATAATATAATAATGGACGGAAGAGACATAGGGACAGTAGTACTGCCTGACGCCGATTTAAAGGTATTTCTTACGGCGTCTGCCGAGGAAAGAGCAAACAGAAGATTTAAAGAAATGACTGACAGCAGTATTACCTATGAACAGGTGCTGGAGGATATAAAGCAGCGTGACTATAATGATATGCACCGAGATATTGCTCCCCTCAAGCAGGCAGAGGACGCAGTGCTGCTGGATACTACTGGTATGACGATAGAGGAAGTAAAGCAGAAGCTTAAGGCTTTAATTGATGAAACGGAAAAAAGCATAGGATAGGTGTGCAAAATGAATATATTCTTCAAATGTCTATATGGACTTGTTAAAGGAATTTATTACGGGTTATATAATGTTAAGGTTGAGGGCAGGGAGAATATTCCTGAAAAATCCGGATTTATTATTGCTTCTAATCACCGTACTTTTGCAGATCCTCCGTTAATTGCAGTAACGGCAGGGTGTGCTAAATATTCTTTTGTGGCTAAAGCAGAGTTATTCAGGTTTCCGCCCTTTGGCTGGCTTATAAGAAAATTGGGGGCGTTTCCGGTAGTAAGGGGAAAAGGAGACATGAAGGTCATTTCCGATTCTGTCGAAAGAATAAATCAAGGAAGAAATCTTGTTATTTTTCCGGAAGGAACAAGAAGTAAGGACGGAAAAGTTGGAAGAGGTAAAACCGGAGTGGCGCTCATTGCTGCAAGATCCGGCGCTGCCGTTATTCCGGCAGGCATTGTTTTTGAGGGAAAGCTGAGGTTCAGAAGCAAGGTTACTGTAAAATACGGAAAACCCATTGCCCCAGAAGATATTCAGCTTGAAAAAGAATTGGATCCTCATAAGCTAAAAGCAGTGAAGGTGAAAATTATGGGAGAAATAAAAGAACTCGTGGAGGGCAGTAATGGCGGAAATTAAAGTTGCAAAGTCGGCAGGATTTTGTTTTGGTGTTGACCGTGCGGTAAAGCTTGTTTACGGTGAACTTGAAAAGGGCAATAAAAGTGTTGCAACGCTCGGACCTATTATTCATAATGCAGATGTGGTAAACGACCTTACAGACAAGGGCGTCAGAATAGCGGATAGTGTTGACGATCTTAAAGAGGGAGAAAAAGCCGTTATACGATCTCATGGTGTAGGCAAAAAAATCTACGAAGGACTTGATCAAAAGGGCAATGCGTATATTGACGCTACATGTCCATTTGTTGCACGAATCCATAAAATTGTCCGTGAAAAAACCGAAGAAGGATACTTTATATTAATTGCCGGTGATAAGGATCATCCTGAGGTACAGGGAATTGTTGGTCATTGCGACGAAAATTACTATGTTTTTAAAGATGAAGACCAGTTAAAAAGTTTTTTTAGTAAAAATTATAAAAATTTAGAAAAAAAGCTTGCAATTGTTGCTCAAACAACGTATAATATATTAATATGGGGAGAGTGTTTAAAGGTTATTCCAAAGGACGATGAAAATATTCTGGTTTTTGATACGATATGCAATGCAACTTCACAGAGGCAGTCCGATGCGGCTTTGCTGTCAAAGGAAGTTGACGTTATGATCGTTGTAGGCGGAAAAAACAGCTCAAACACAATAAAGCTTTATAATGTTTGCTCTGAAAACTGTCCGTCTTACCACATAGAAAATGCGGACGAGCTTTATTCATTAAACCTGAAAAATGCTGAAAAAATAGGCATTACTGCCGGAGCATCCACACCGGCTTATATAATTAAGGAGGTACAAAATACCATGGCTGAAATCTTAGAAGATGACATTAATTTTGAGGAGGCGCTTGAACAGTCTTTCAAAAAAGTACATACAGGAGAGCGAGTTAAGGGCTATATTGCCGCAGTTAATAACAGCGAAGCAATCGTAGATATCGGAACAAAGCATACCGGTTATGTTCCGCTTTCAGAACTGACTGACGATCAGACCAAGAAGCCTTCTGACATAGTTAGTGTCGGAGAAGAAGTTGATTTGATTGTAACTAAAATCAACGATCAGGAAGGCATTGTTACACTTTCAAAGAAAAAGGTTGACGAACTTGTAGGCTTTGATAATATTTCAAAGGCTAAGGAAGAAGACGCAGTACTTGACGGCGTAGTACTGAACGTTGTAAAGGGCGGTATTCTTGTTTCCGTTGACGGAGTAAGAGTTTTCGTTCCTGCTTCACAGACAGGTTTAGGCAGAGATAAGAATCTTGACGAACTTCTCAAGCAGAAGGTTCAGATCAAGATTATCGAAGTAAATGAATCACGCCGCAGAGCAGTAGGTTCTATTAAGGCTGTTGCAAAAGCTCAGAGGGAAGCTGCTAAGGCTGCATTTTGGGAAACTGCTGAAATCGGCAAGGTTTATAAGGGCGAAGTTAAGTCTCTTACAAATTACGGCGCTTTCGTTGATCTCGGCGGAATTGACGGAATGGTTCACATTTCCGAGCTTTCATGGGGCAGAATCAAGCATCCAAGTCAGGTTGTAAAGGTTGGAGATATACTGGAAGTTTATATTAAGGAGCTTGACAAGGAATCAGGAAGAATTTCTCTTGGCTTTAAAAAGGCTGAGGACAACCCTTGGGTTAAATTCCAGAATAATTATAATGTAGGCGATGTTGTTAAGGCAACTATAGTTTCTATAACGCCTTTCGGTGCATTTGCTCAGATTATTGAAGGCGTTGACGGTTTGATTCATATTTCTCAAATTGCCGATAAGAGAGTAGATAATGTAAACGACGTCCTTTCTGTAGGTCAGGAAGTTGACGTAAAGATTACTGAAATTGACTTGGACAAGAAGAGAATCAGCATTTCTATTCGTGCACTGCTTGATGACGCAGCAGCTGAAGAAACAGAAGACGCTGAATAATATTGATTAAAAATATTGAATAGTAGCGGGCGAGGTTATCTCGCCTTTTACTTTGTAAAAGAGGTTGTTGTGTTGAAGAAAGGCAAGGAAATAACAGTATTTCTGGCTTTGACTCTTATACTTTCGGGGTGCGGAGGAGAAAAAGAAAAATCCCGTTCGGAGGTAAAAGCTGCCGCAGCAGTAAGCGTCCAAAGCACACGTGAAACAGTTAAGTATACTGAAACTATAAATACCGAAATATTAACTGAAGCTGCTGTAACTGAGATCTTGTGCGGAGAAACTGAAAATGTACAGCCGATAGATAATAATGACGAATTTAATGATTTTAAAGACAATGTTGTGGTAATAGGCGATTCCATTGCTCTGGGATACGGAGCGTATGAAAGACTTCCTATGAAGCATGTATTTGCAAAGCTTAATGCAAGTCCGTCGAAAATGGACGATTTTAAGTTTGAATATGCCGGAGGTGAAGCGTCGGCATTGACAATATTAAACGATTTGCAGCCGGAGTTTATTATGCTTTCAATGGGACTTAATGATATAACCACTTATTCCGCTGAAAATTTTGCTGAAAAGTATAAAAAATTTACAGACAGTATTATAGAATCGTGTCCCGAATCAGAAATTTATATTATGGGAATTACTCCCGTAAAATCTGACTGCGAATATACTTCTAATAAAAACATTGATGAATACAACATTAAACTATCAGAAGAATTTGAAAATTATGGCGAAAAAATACATTTTGTCAATGCAGGAACAGTACTGAAAAATGATAATGGAAGCTTAAATAATGAATATTCCAGTGGTGACGGTATTCATCTTACAGGGGCAGCATATGATGAAATGCTGAAAGAACTTGAAAATTATTTATATAAATAGAAATTTAAAGTCCGGAAAAATCCGGACTTATTTTTTAAAAACTGTAACCTTTTTGTTTTTTTAGTGTATATATTAGTGAAAGCCGTTAGAACGGAGGTGCAGGCTTGAAAGACAAACGTTTGATTTTAAAGCTTAAGCAAGGGGATTCAAAAGCTCTTAATATAATTATTGAAAAATATTCTTCTTATGTATATACTGTTATAAGAAATGTTATAGGAGATTATATGACTGAGGAAGATATTGAAGAGGTTGTAAGCGATAGTTTTGTAAACCTTTGGAATAATTCAGACAAGCTTTCTGAGGACAGGCCGCTGACTCCGTATTTATCTGCAATAGCCAGAAATGCCGCTAAAAATCGGTTTAGGCAATTTCATACCGAATATTCTTTTGAGGACATTTCCGATGAACCTGCCGATAGAGATAATATTCCGGAATTGATTGAAAATTATCAGGCATTAAGTTTAGTTTATGATGCAGTTGAAAATTTCAACAGTATTGATAAGGAAATTTTTATCAGATATTATTTTTACGGTGAAAAGCTTGAAGCTATTGCAAAAATAACCGATCTGACGCTTTCAAATTGTAAAACAAAATTATGCAGAACAAGGAAGAAAATAAAAGTATATCTGACAGAAAGGGGTTATGATTATGAGGTCAAAAGATAAGTGGCTTAAGGATTATCCTATGATAGACTATGAAAAAGCCGATTGCAAAAGAATCAGAAATTCTGTCGGAGAAAAGCTTTCAGAACAGAAAGGCGAGGTAATTTATATGAAAAAGAGAAGCTTTAAACCGTTGGCAATTATAGGAGCAGTTTTGGCAGTGTCTGCTGCATCAGTATTCACAGTAAATGCCGCTACAGACGGCGCTGTTGTGAATAAAATCAAGGAATGGACAGGAAATGTTACGGTCTATATTAACGGTGAAGAGGTTGAGATGCCGGCAAAGATTAAAGAAATTGATGGTGATGAAGACTGCCGTATTGTTGAATTTGAAATAGATGATGAAAATAGCGATGATAATGTTAATATAGAATATTATGAATACTATGATGAATCAGATATTCCAGATGATTTGGAGATTGAAATGGAAATAACCACTGAAAATTCTAATGAAAATAAATAATTAAAAAGGACGGTTTTTAACCGTCCTTTTTAATTATTAGTGGCAGCTGCAGCCTGAACGCTTAACGAAAGAGTTACAGTCTGTACATTCAGGTACCTTTGGGTCTGATTCGTGAGTGCCGATCTTTACCATATCAAGTGTGCAGTAATCTTCAGTTTCCATGTTGTTTGCACATTGCTTAACTGTGCAGTGGATGTTTGAATTTTTTTTCTTTTCCATAATATCAGTCTCCGTTTCATTAAAATGTATTCTCGTTCTGAGAACAAAATTATTATAACCTGAAACTAAAAAAATAATACATTTAATCGTGTAAAAATCATATAAAATATATACATTTATCCAAAATTTTAAAAAACATATTGACTTTATAAAATAAATTTGTTAACATGTTAGGTATCAGCATATAATCTAATTTATATGTTAATAAAAATAACTTAGGGGGAAACAAAATGTCAGAGTTTAATGATAACAACGGTCAGAATGAAGTATCTGATATTCCGGTTTCAGAAATTAAGCCGGAAGAACATCAGCCGGCAAAAGCAGTTGAACCGATAATGGCTGGAACAGAAATTATAAGCGGTGTTGAAAAGGCAAAAAAAGGTCCGGCCGCTGTAATTGCTGTAATAGCGGTTATACTTGTCTTACTTTTGGGCGGCAGTGCTGCTGCATACAGCTTTAGTCCATGGGTAAAAAATAATGTAAAAATGATTATTAACGATCCTGAGGATTATTATTCGTGGGTTGAAAATCAGAATATAAAAGAGTCTGCGGAGAAAGTGGCAGAGGCTTATGATAAAATGACCAATTCTGAAAATCAGAATGTGGATCTGGAATTAAAAGCTGATCTTGAAAAAGACGCTATAGCTTCATTATTTGAATCTAATTCAGGCGTTTCACTGTCTGATGCAGGGATTACAATTCCAGGCAGTATTTCATTTACAGAAGCGGGTACCGTAGTAGACGGTAATACAGCCTTCAGCGCAAAGCTTAATGCTGATGAAAAAACGCTTCTTACAATTAACGGATACTTAAAGGATGGTAAATATTATTATCAGATTCCGGAGCTTTCTTCAAGTTATATTTCGATGGATTTGAGTCAGATTATAGAAGAGGCATTCTCAGAAACTGATTCTTTGGTAAACGGTATTGGAAATAAGGAAGACTCGCAGCCAGTAATAAACAATGTTTTTACAAAAATGTCAACCGGTAAGGGTCTTCAGGAAATTATTACAGATGATGAACTTGAAGAGCTTCTTGTAAAATATTTTGATATTGTATTTACAAATATTGATGATGTTAAGCTGAAAAAGAATATTGAATGTGAAGTAAACGGTGTAAAAACTGAATATAATCAATTAGTTGCTGAAATTGATGAAGGCTGTCTTTACAGCATTGCTAAGGATGTTTTAAAGAAGGCTAAGGATGATAAAACAATTATTAAAATTGTTGAATCAACCGGTTCTATGACTAAGGATGATTATCAGTCCGCTGTAGATAAGCTTCTTGGAGAGCTTGGCGAATATAATTTGTCAGGCGGCGACGTAGTTGCTGTAATGAATGTTTATGTTGACAGTAAGGGCGTAATAAAGGGAAGATCTTTTGAAATTGCTGATGAGGAAGACGTAAAGCTTAATTATATGAGTGTTGAGGACAATGATAATAACGCATTTGAAGCAAATATTATCTTTGACGGCGAAGGTCTTAAAATCAGTGGGGACATTACAGAAAAATCAGATAAATCCAGCGGAAAAATAAATGTTACAGCTGTAGGAACAACAGACGGTGATCAGTCTTTTGATATTGAATTTAAGGATATAAAGACTGAAAATAAAGACAAGGGATATTGCAGCGGTGAAATTAATTTGAATCTTTCAGCCTTGGATATGGGTAACATTGCAGTAAATCTCAGTTCAGACGGCAAAAGTCAGGAAATTTCTACTGAAATTAATGTCGGAGGAACAAAGTATGCCAATGTGACTTTGAAATACAGCGACAACAAACCGGAAGAAATCCCTGCTTTCAACGACGCAGAAAAGGTTTATAATTATTCATCAGACGGAGCAGAGCTTCAGCAGTATATTGCCGAAGCGGATATGGAAGGCTTCCTGAAGGGAATCAGCGATGTTATCGGAATAGATCTCAATTCTTTGATGAATGGATACAACGGTACTGTTACAGAACCGATAGTTCCTACAGAACCTGAAAATCCGACTGTAACTGATCCTACAGTTACCGGTACAGCTCCTGAAACTCCTGAGTCAGCATCATACGATTTCAGCAAGATTAAAATTCAGCTTAATGGTAAAGATGTGACTATTCCCGGCAAAATTGACGGTGTTCTCGATAAGGTAAAGGTTGACGTTGATAAAGTTGAAGCAGGCATGGCTGAATACTTTTATTCGGAAGACGGTAATACTGCGGTATATGTTGAAAATTTGACCGAAGCCGCACTTGCCCCAAAGGATTGTACAATTACCGGATTATCTGTTACTGATGAATCGGATATTAAATTAACAATTGACGGTATAGGACCCGGAAGCAATATAAGTGATGCGGTAAGCAAATACGGTTGTAAGCTTGATGATCCTAAAAATGGTTATACTTATATTGAAGATTCAGGTAACGGAGAATTTTACGGGGAAATAACTTTATTTTACAATGACGGAATTATTTATGAAGTTGATGTAGATTTTTATTAATATACTAACTAAAATACAGCAGAAGTTTAATTCTGCTGTATTTTTTATTGGTAGGAAATTTCAGTAATTAAATGATATAAAATCCGTTGACACGCTTTTTACTATATGATATAATGTGATTGTTAACAAATTAACAATAGGAGGTAAAAGATGAATATTTTTGTATGTGTTGGAAGTTCCTGTCATTTAAGCGGTTCTGCAAGAATAGTGGAACTAATGAAAAATGCTGTTGAAAGGAACAATCTTAATGATAAGGTTAAGCTTTCCGGAGCGTTCTGTCTTGGAAAATGTACTGAGGGAGTTTCAGTTAAATTTGACGATGAAATAGTATGCGGCGTTTCGGAGGATAATTTTGACGAAACTTTTCAGAAGTATGTACTTGATAAAATCTGATTATAGAAAGGTTTTGATTTTTTATGAAAGATTATTTGCAGTTAAAAAAGCTTAATTGTAAAAATTGCTATAAATGTATACGTCACTGTCCGGTAAAATCAATCAAATTTTCTGATAATCAGGCTAATATTATTGCTGACGAATGTATTTTATGCGGAACATGTTTTGTAGTCTGTCCCCAGAATGCAAAACAAATACGCAATGATATACATAGAGTAAAAGACGCAATTAAATCAGGCAAAAAAGTTGTTGCCAGTATTGCACCGTCCTTTGCGGCGAATTACAGCGGCGTTAATATCACTTCTATGGAAAAAGCGTTAAAGAAGCTAGGATTTTGTATAGCGGAAGAAACGGCTGTCGGCGCACAGATCGTTACCGGCGAATATGAAAAGATGGTCAATGAAGGTAACAAGAGCATTATTATTTCATCATGCTGTAATTCGGTAAATACGCTTATACAGAAATATTTTCCTACAGCTTTGAAATATCTTGCCGATGTTCTTTCACCTATGCAGGCACACTGCAAAAAGCTTAAAGATGATTATCCTGATTGCTATACCGTATTTATCGGTCCGTGTATTTCCAAAAAGGAAGAAGCTGAAAAATATGCCGGACTGGTAGACACTGTACTTACATTTGAAGAGCTCAGCGAATGGATGGAACAGGAAAATGTAACGTTTGAGTCAGTTGAAGAAGATACTGATGATAAATTTATTACAAGACTTTATCCTACTAACGGCGGTATTTTAAGAACCATGAAGAACCGAAATGAAAAATACAGTTATTTTTCTGTAGACGGCACCGAAAATTGTATAAATGCACTTAAGGATATTATTGACGGTAAATTTGAAAACTGTTTTATAGAAATGTCAGCATGTACTGGAAGCTGCATAGGCGGTCCGGTAATGAACAAGGAAAACAAACTTCCTGTTACTGATTTTATTGCCGTTGACAGATATGCAGGAAAGAACAATTATAATATACCTGATTATGACAGTGAAGAACTGAAAAAAGAATTTAAGAGCGATATTCTTCACAGAGCAATGCCGAGTACACGTATGATCAATGAAATTTTGCATAAAATGGGTAAAACCACTCCTGAACAGGAGCTTAACTGCGGAAGCTGCGGATATGATACATGTCGTGAAAAAGCGATTGCAGTGTACCAGAATAAAGCCGATTTTACAATGTGTCTGCCTTTTTTGAAGGACAAAGCAGAATCATTTTCCGATAAGATAATTAAAAATACTCCTAACGGAATTATTGTGCTCAATGAAGATTTGATCGTTCAGCAGATCAATAATGCCGCATGTGAGATCATGAATATAAAAAATTCTTCGGATATTCTTAATTCTCCGGTTGTAAGAGTACTAAATCCTACAGAATATCTTAATGTTATGGATACAAAAAGAAATGTTCATGATAAAAAGGTATATCTTGCAGAATATGGTAAGTATGTTGAAGAAACTATTATCTATGATCCTGATTACCATATGATAATGAGCATTATGCGAGATATTACTGCTGAAGAAAATGAGCGTGAAAAACGAAATAAGATTACAACCAATACTATTGAAGTTACAGACAAGGTTATTGAAAAGCAAATGAGAACCGTACAGGAAATTGCGTCGCTCCTTGGCGAAACGGTTGCCGAAACCAAGGTTGCGCTGACTAATCTGAAGGAGAGTCTCGGTGATGAATAATCTATGTACTGATGTGGGATATCACAGCTTATATAAGCATGGAGAACAGCTTTGCGGCGATCATGTAGACGTAATTGAAAAAGGCGACGATTATACTGTTCTTGTTCTTGCGGACGGTCTTGGCAGCGGAGTAAAGGCAAGTATTCTTTCAACTCTTACATCAAAAATTATTTCCACAATGATGGCGAATGAAATGAGTATTGAAGAATGTGTTTCTACAATTGCTGCAACACTTCCGGTCTGTGAAGTGAGAAAGGTTGCGTATTCAACGTTTACGATCATGAGGATATTAAATAACAATGAGGCGGAACTTATTCAGTACGATAATCCTCATGTTATTTTGCTGAGAGACGGGAAAAATTTTGAGTATGAAAAACAACGTATGGAAACAGGCGGAAAGGTTATTTATACTTCAAAGATCCAGCTTTGTGAGAATGACGTATTTATTGCAATGAGCGACGGTGCTATTTATGCCGGGGTAGGGAAATATATGAATTTCGGCTGGCAGCGTGAAAATATAATTGATTATATTGAAAAGCTTTATGACGATAATTATACTGCAAAGGTTATAGCAACGCTTATTCTTGATGAGTGCGACTGTCTTTACGGCGGCGAACCTGGAGACGATACCACTGTTGCGGCTATAAAAATACGTACAAGAAAACCGGTAAATATGCTGTTTGGGCCGCCTTCAAATCCTGATGATGTTAACAAAATGATGTCGCTTTTCTTTTCAAAGGACGGAAAAAGAATTGTCTGCGGCGGTACGACTTCCATGCTAGCGGCTCAATATCTGGGTGAAGAGGTTATGCCTGATTTGGATTATTTTGATCCGGATATACCTCCGATTGCTCATATAAAGGGTATTGATCTGACAACGGAGGGTGTTATAACAATGACTCAGGTTCTGAAATATGCACAGAACTATCTGACGGATAATGTATGTTATTATGACTGGAGTACTAAAAAGGACGGCGCTTCACAGATAGCAAAAATGCTGTTTGAAGAGGCAACAGATATTAATTTTCTTGTGGGCAGGGCAATGAATCCGGCACATCAAAATCCGGGACTGCCTATTAATTTCAGTCTGAAAATGCGGATAGTTGAAGAGCTTTCAGAGTGCCTTAAGAAAATGGGGAAGAAAATAAAAGTCAGTTATTTTTAAAAAAACGGAGAAATGCTATGAGAAAATTCGATACAAAGGTTCAGTATCTCAAGTATAAGATTTTAAGAGAAGTTGCAAGATATGCAATGGAGGACAGACTTCTGGACTGTTATACAGAAATTCCGGGAATTATAGTAAAAGGTCCTGAATCGACAATGAGATGCTGCATTTATAAGGAAAGAGCTATTGTAAGCGAGAGAATCAAGCTTGCAATGGGAGGCGATAAATCTAACCCCAATGTTATTGAGGTTATTGATATTGCCTGTGATGAATGTCCGGTAAGCGGATATAATGTAGTACACGACCTTTGCAGAGGCTGTATTGCTCACAGATGTGAGGATGTATGTGCAAAAAATGCTATCACTTTTGATGAAAATCAGAAAGCGGTCATTAATAAGGAAAATTGTGTTGAATGCGGAAGATGTGCATCAGTCTGTCCATACGGTGCGATCACAAACAGAAAAAGACCTTGTGAAAGAGCCTGTAAGGTCAATGCTATACATATGGGTAAGGACAAATGTGCTGAAATTGACAATAATAAATGTATTTCCTGCGGTGCATGTGTTTACCAGTGCCCATTCGGAGCGGTTATTGACAAGTCCTTTATACTTGACGTTATTAATTTGATGAAGAAAAGCCGTAATAATGAATGCAAGCTTTATGCAGTGGTTGCGCCTTCAATTTCCAGTCAGTTTTCTTATGCAAAGCTAGGACAGGTAATTACAGGTATCAAGGAACTCGGTTTTCATACTGTAGTTGAAGCAGCGTTGGGTGCTGATATGGTAGCGTATGCTGAAGCGGCGGAGCTTGCTGAGAAAAAATTCCTTACCAGCTCATGCTGTCCGGCATTTGTGGACTACATTCATAAACAGTTTCCGGATATGGTTGAGCATATTTCTCATAATCTGTCTCCTATGGCTGCAATTGCTAAATATATTAAGGAAACAGATGAAAATGCAAAAATTGTATTTATTGGTCCGTGCACTGCTAAGAAAATGGAATTCCAGAAAGAAAGCGTCAGACCTTATGTAGACAGTGTAATTACTTTTGAAGAGTTACAGGCTCTGTTCGACGGCTGCGGAGTTGATATTACAACGCTTGATGAGGGCATTCTTGACAATGCTTCATATTACGGCAGAATCTTTGCAAGAAGCGGAGGTCTTGCCGACGCTGTAAGTCAGGCGATCTCTGAACAGGGAATTGAAAACTTTAATTACAATCCTATTTCATGCGACGGTATAGAAGCATGCCGTGCGGCGCTTCTGAGAGCCTCCAAAAACGTACTGCCTAATAATTTTATAGAAGGTATGGCATGCAGCGGAGGCTGTATAGGCGGTGCCGGATGCCTTACTCATGGAGTAAAGGATAAAAATGAAGTTGATAAATACGGCAGAGAAGCTTTTGAAAAAACTATTTCAAGCGCTATTGGTTTTATGAAGTAAATATAAAATAAAATACTGAAAAACTGACTTCAATGGTATTAGAAGTCAGTTTTTGTTTTATTATCGGTATAGTTTTCATTTCTTGACTTTTCTTTAAGATAAGAGTATAATTAAATATTATCAATGATATTAACAAAATAGAATCGCTGTCAATCAAGGAGAAAATAATGAGTATTAAATTTCATCTTCCGGACTTTGCCGTGAGGTATCATTTTAACCGAATATTTCTATCAATGCTGGAACATTGTCCTCAATATTTTTACGATGGAGTGGAGATAGCTTCCGTTTACGGATGTTTCCCCCAGTCTTTATGGAACGGCGGAAGAACTATGCCTGGAGTTTGCGATAAATCATTTGTAAAAAAGGTTGTTCGGGAGTTTAACAAGCTCGGCATACCTCTCAGATTTACTTTTACTAATCCGATGATCACTGAAGAACATCTTAATGACGATTTCTGCAATTTTGTCTTAAGAACTGCTGAAAACGGTAAAAACGGCGTTATTGTCGTATCTCCAATACTTGAACAATATATAAGGGATAAGTACCCGGGATATAAAATCACAAGCTCTACTTGTAAGCGTATTACGGACATTAACAATTTAAACAGCGAGCTTGACAAAAATTATGACATAGTTGTTTTAGATTACGATTTTAATAATAAATTTGATATGCTGGAAAAAGTACAGAATAAGGAAAAATGTGAAATACTGGTTAATGCTTGCTGTATTCCGGGATGCAAAAACCGTGTTGAGCATTACCGTGAAATAGGTCTGTCCCAGATTGCATACTGCGATCATCTGAAAAAGTATCCAAACAAGCCTTTCAATCCTAAGGACTATAATCTAAAGGTAAGCAATCTTAGTTGTCCTTCTATGGATTATGACGCAGTTGACGTAAGAAGTCTTTCAACACATATTTCTCCGGAAGATATTTTAAATAAATATGTGCCAATGGGATTCAATCAGTTTAAAATCGAGGGCAGAACTGCTACTATGTTTAATTTAGTTGAATTTTATCTTTATTATATGATTAAACCTGAATATAAAGATAAGGCAAGACTTGCACTATTAAACAATCTTGTTAATAACAATTTAATAAATACCAGTTTCTGATAAACTTAATGGAGTGCTTAGATCAATTATTCATCTAAGCACTCCATTTTTTTACGAAAATTCAAATTTTTCAAGGATCCTTTTTGCGTCCTGAATACGAACTCCCTTTACCTTATTGTTTCTCGGTACTTCTGTGTTAAAATAAAAGTCCAGACGGCATCTGCCGAGTTTTTTATCAAAAGGATTCTGTACAATTTGTATTTTAATCAGTTTATCCTTATCGGCAAGAATTGTATGAAAAGCGTAAAATCGGGAATACCGTATGCAGCAAAAATTATCTTCAATTGTAATACCTGATGTATATAATGCAACAATTTTAATAATAAATAACCAGACAAAAGGTATTTCAGCCATAATTGAAATAAAAATAATGATGTCATAAACCGTGGGAAACAGCCAGACCAGCAGCGCAGCAATTACCGGAATAAGCAGAATGATAACAGCCGGAGTACCTGTATAGGTTATAAATGCAAGTTTTGAAACCTTTACTTTGCGTTTGGTAATATATTTTTTGAAGTCCAGCAGATCAAGGGCACGGTTTGCTTGCTGCCTTGTAAGTATGGGAAGAAGTACGGGAAGCTCATTTTTCTGATTACCGTATCCTGAACAGCTTATATTGACCGTTGATGTTTTAAAAAGCTTCATAATAAGGCTTTGCCTCAGATCGACATAATTAATTTTATCAGGGACAATATGGTAGATTCTTTTAGTCAGCGTTCCCATTTTTATTTTGAGTATATTTTTGTCCTTTTTCATAATAAATCCGGCATAGCGCAGTATATTGGCTGCAAATGAAAAAAGCCATGTTATAATAACCAGAAATCCAAGGATAATTGCTGCCGGCGGAATTTTAAGGGCTAATTTCGCAGAAACGCCGTTTGCCAGCTTAATAAATTCCACAAGCTCGGTTTCCAGTAAATCTTTTATGATTCTTCCTGACTGAAAAAGAAAAGTTGAAAGATAAACTATCCCTGAAAGACTGTTTGAAAAAACAAAGGAAAAGAATACTATTGTGAACCATTTGGGTTTAAATTCAAATGTTTTTTTGCCTTCTTTATGAACTTCCGGAAGCTTTCGCCGAAGCATTTTCAGATCCTCGCGTCTTATAAGCAGGGACATATCGGAGGTTCCGAAGGTTCCAGCACAGGTATCGACGCTGACTTTTGCCGCCTTGAACGGTCTGAGAAAAAAACTGTGTTCGGCAGTTACCGCCGATATATTTTTGTAAGGAATAATAATCTCCTTATTTACAAATATTCCGCTTATAAGGCAAACGTTATTTTTTTCAAAACGAAACCATGTAAACAGCCACCTGAAATATCCAAAGCCTAAAATGAACAGTATTACAAGAATATCAAACCATGCGCCCTTGATCCATGTATAAAAAGCGTTAAAGTCAAGAGTGAATGTCCGTATGCCTCTCAGAAGAGGAAATATAAGCAGCCATATGTTTTTGGCTGCATTTTTTATTATTTTCAGCGGATGTTCGTGGTACAAGCTTTTCCTCCTCCTTAAACCTTAAGATTATAATTAAACTCGGCAAAATCATGGTCGCTTAAAAACATTACTGTCATCATTCCTCCGTAAGCATATAAAACTATAAAATTCAATCCGGTAAGTTTTGAAAAAGGTGTAGAGACAGAAGTTGTAAACTGAATTTTGTCAATACGGATTATTTGCTTTTTTTTGAAATAAAATCCGCTTTCTTTAATAATTCTATCGTTTGAAACATAATAATTAAGGTTTTTAAAATAAATCGGAAGATAAATTATTGCTGTAAAAAAACCGGCGGCCAAGAATATAATACACAATAAAATCATAACTATTGGTATAAAGGACAGGAAATATACGGTAACGGCAAGCAGTATAAATGTTACGGATAGTATAAGTATTTTTAGTATATTTAGACATGTTTTGTCTGCATAATAATGCTTCATAATTCCTCCGCTTTCTTTTTAATTATTATATATTTTATTATATGTTCGTGGGACGCAAAATAAAATAAATGCTTACGTTTATTATATCATAAAACAGATATTGAATTCAATAAGAGGTGCAAAAAAATGCTTGAAACAATTAATAAAATGGTATGGGGAGATTTTCTGCTGTTTTTACTTTTGGGGACGGGTTTGATGCTCAGCATAAGATTTAAGTTTTTTCAGATTTTTAAAATCAGATATATTTTTAAAAATACTGTTTTAACGTTATTTAATAAAAAAAACTCAGTCAATTCTTCCGATAAAGAAAGTATTTCCCAGTTTCAGACATTTGCAACTGCTCTTGCTGCTACAATGGGTACGGGAAACATCGTAGGCGTAGCTACTGCACTCACTATAGGCGGTGCCGGAGCAATATTCTGGATGTGGATATCTGCAATTTTAGGTATGGCTCTGGTTTACGCTGAAAATTATCTTGGCACAATTTACAGAAAAAAATCCGACGGTTTGTGCGTAGGGGGGCCTATGGCATATCTGGAAAAGGGTGCAGGTAAAAAATTTCTTGCAGTTTTGTTTGCGGTTTTCTGTATTTTTGCTTCTCTTGGAATGGGTAATATGACGCAGGTGAATTCTATTTCCTCCGCTGCAAAGGATTCCTTTGGAATCCCTGAAATAGTTACAGGTATTGCGGCAGCGGCAGTTGCCTTTATCATTATATCCGGAGGTATCAAAAGAATCGGTAAAGCCTCGCAATTTCTTATTCCCATACTTTCCGTAGTTTACATAGGCGCTGCTATTTTAATAATTATCAAATTCAGAAACAATTTATCCGACACCTTTTCACTTATCTTTAAAGACGCTTTCGGAATAAAAGCAGCAGGGGGAGGGATCTGCGGAGAAGTTTTAAAAAAGAGTATAAACACCGGACTAAGAAAAGGAGTTTTTTCCAACGAAGCAGGATTGGGCAGTTCTGCGTTGTTACATTCTGCGTCGGAAAATACCAGTCCTCAAAAACAGGGTATGTGGGCGGTATTTGAAGTTTTTATAGACACTATTATATGCTGTACAATTACAGCTCTGGCAATACTTTCAAGCGGCGCACTGAAATCCGGTAAGGACGGCGCTCCTCTGGTAACAGAGGCATTTAAAACGGTTATGGGCAATTTTGCTCCTGCTTTTACGGCAGTATCAATACTGCTTTTTGCGTTTGCAACTCTTATCAGCTGGTTTTACTGCGGAGAATGCTCGGTAAAATACATATTCGGAAATGAGGGCGTTCCTTTTTACAAGTTTATTTTTACGGTATTTATTGTTATAGGCGCAGTTGCCAAACTCACAACAGTCTGGACAGCTTCGGAAATATTCAACGGTCTTATGGCTATCCCTAATCTTATAGGACTTATTCTTCTGAGAAAGGAAGTAAAATCTGAATAAACAGTACCCTTTTACGGCAATACTGTTTTCAGTGCAAAAGCCACTGAAAGGAGAAAGAAAATGAAAGCTATTTTACAGGAAAACAAAATAATCGGAACATATTCCCCGGATGAAGCGGTATTCATCGGCAGTGCGGCGGCTAAATATTCAAAAAGAATTGCCATAGGCAGAAACGGTGATTCAAGAGCGGCAGAAATGGCTTTGTCGGCAGGAATAATTGCGTCCGGTTCAGATGTCATATCCCTTGGCAAGTGTCTTGAAACAGAACTGTTTTTTACGTCCCGTCTTGCTTCATGCGATCTTTGTTTGTATATTAAGGAAGAACCGCTTATGAAAATTGAAGTGCGTACAAAAGGCGGTCTGCCTATTGACAGACAATGCATGGAGATTATCAGCAGCGCTCTGCACGAAAGAAAAGTTCCTGAGCTTTTATCCTCAGAGGGTACTGTTACTGACAGTCGGGGCTTTAAAGACGTATACAGACGTCACATTGAAGGACTTTTACCGTCAAAATGTCCTTACTCGATTTATATCAGTAAATCCGGTAAAAACGGTCAGAAGATTCATTTTCCGAAAACCGAAGGCGAGGAACTTATAATTCAGCTGAGTGCAGACGGTACAAAAGCTTCGCTTTACTCTGACAAAAGCGGTTTCATTTCTTATGAAACGCTGATTTTTATCTGCTGTCTGGATATATTGGAAAACGGTAAAGATGTTGCTCTTCCTTTTGAATTTCCTTTTGCTGCGGACAATCTTGCTTCCAAATACGGCTGCAGAGTATACAGATATTATTCGTCTCCTCAGGACGGCTGTGATGAAGCCGCAAGAAAGCTTGCAAGAGAACAGAATTTTACTCTGGACGGTCTTTATCTGGCGCTGAAGTCTATAAAAATTGCAATTGATAAGGAGCTTGACCTTAAAGGAATCACAAAGCTTATTCCCGAATTTTATACTGCCAAAAAATTTGTAGAGCTTGAAAAGGACAGGATAGATAAAATTCTTAATCACTGGGAGGGTAATATTACTCCCGGAGGTACAACATTTTCCAAGAGAGAAAGCCGTGTTATAATGCAGCCGTCTTCCTCTGGAAAGGGATTATGGTTACAGATTGAAAGCCGTTCAATGGAAGCGGCAGAAGAGCTTTGCGGTAAAATTGAGGAAAAGTTAAAAAAGAATAATTTTTAATTTTATAATTATTGTAAGTTTATTAGAAAAATTTTCCTTGACTTTTTTGTGCAATTTGCGTATAATGAATATGTATATTTTTATGAATCGTATTTTACAATATATTTACTGTCTGCCGGAATGCGCTTTTGCAGTTCCGGCGGATAATATATAAAGTTTTTATGGCATTATTATGCCTTAAATATATTTTAAAGATCCGAGCGGCTTGGGATCTTAAAGTAAATTAATTATACAAAATTAATACATAATATCCGGTATATAGTCTTATTATTTATTTTTTCTACCATTATTTAAAACCGCCTTTACTTAGGTGATATTAAACGGAACAATCATTCTAAATCAGAAAAAAGAATAATCATTGAAAAATAACCGGAAAAAAGAAAAGCGAGGTTATAACGTGGAAAACAATCAGACAAAAGCGGCGAATGACAACAGACGAAAGGGACTTAAAAGAAACGAACCGTTAAAAACGGCAGGTCAGAAAAAAGCCTTGCCTCCAGCATCGGCGATAAAAACTACATTTGCTCCGAGACCGAAAAGAGAATCAAGAAAAACTCCTGTAAAAATAATTCCGTTGGGCGGTCTTAATGAGATCGGAAAAAATATGACCGTAATAGAATGCTGCAACGACATTTTTATTATTGACTGCGGACTGGCTTTCCCTGATACTGAAATGCCGGGAGTTGATATTGTTATACCTGATTTTACTTATATTGAAAGAAACAGGGATAAAGTACGGGGCGTTGTTCTTACTCACGGTCATGAGGATCATATCGGCGGACTTGCCTATCTTCTGAAAAAGGTAAACGTTCCTGTTTACGGTACAAAACTTACTCTTGGACTTGTAGACGGAAAGCTTAAAGAGCACGGTCTTTCAGGAAAGGTTAAGCTTATTGTCACTGCGCCGAGAAAAACAGTAAAAATGGGCTGTATGGCGGTAGAATTTATAAAGGTCAATCATTCTATTCCGGACGCTGTCGGAATGGCTATACACACGCCCGCCGGAGTTATCGTCCATACAGGAGATTTCAAAGTGGATTATAGTCCTATAAACGGAGGAATTATAGATCTGACACGTTTCGGAGAACTTGGAAGCAAAGGCGTTCTGGCGCTTATGGCTGATTCTACAAATGCCGAACGTCCGGGATATACTCAGTCGGAACGAAAAGTAGGGGAATCCTTTGAAAAGCTTTTTACAAAGGCTGAAGGAAAAAGAATAATAATTGCTACGTTTTCTTCTAATATACACAGAATACAGCAGATTGTTGACTGTGCTGAAAGATACGGAAGAAAGGTTGCGGTATTCGGCAGAAGCATGATTAATGTTATTACTACCGCAATTGAACTGGGATATCTGAGAGTTCCAAAGGGTATAATTATAGACATTGACATGATGAATCGGTATGACAGTTCACAGATAGTGCTGATTACGACGGGAAGTCAGGGAGAACCTATGTCCGCTTTGACCCGAATGGCAATGAACGATCATAAAAAAGTCAATATCACGCCCATGGACTTTATTATTATCTCAGCTACTCCTATCCCTGGCAATGAAAAATTTGTGACTAAAGTTGTAAATGAGCTTATGAAATCCGGCGCTTCAGTTGTATACGAAGCAATGTACGAAGTTCATGTTTCAGGGCATGCATGTCAGGAAGAGCTTAAATTAATTCAGGCTCTTACAAAACCTAAGTTCTTTATTCCTGTTCACGGGGAATATAAGCATCTGAAAAAACATGCTGAACTTGCGCTTGAATTGGGAATGCCTAAAGAAAACATTATTATCGGTGAAATCGGAAATGTAATTGAAACCGACGGTAATAAAATGTCTATCGTTTCACAGGTTCCGGCAGGAAGAGTTCTTGTTGACGGTTTGGGTGTAGGAGACGTCGGTTCAATCGTACTCAGAGACCGAAAGCATCTTGCCCAGGACGGTCTGATAATAGTTGTTGTAGGAATAGATAAAGCAACAAACAGTATAGTTTCCGGTCCTGATATTATTTCAAGGGGATTTGTTTACGTGAGAGAATCGGAAGAGCTTATTGACAGTGCAAAGGCTGTTATGGGACATACTCTCGATTCCTGTTCTATTCAGGATTTCAGAGAATGGAATTCCATAAAAACGCGTATGCGTGATGCGCTTTCAGATTATATTTATGAAAAAACAAAACGCAGTCCTATGATACTGCCTATTATAATGGAAGTGTGATAAATTACCAGCGCTTGTATGGCAAATTCTGCGGTACGGCTTTTACAAATTTTCGGAGGTGGATCTGTTGAGAAGAAAGTTTCCGGTCAGTTTTATAATATCTATATGCCTGCTTATACTTTCATGTGTCTTTTCGGCAGTTATGCTGAGAGAATACAGTATTCAGCGATTCCTTCTGGCAATAATTCCGGCCGTAATATGTTCAGGAATCCTTATTACAGAACTGTTTATTGCTCATAAAAATTCCCTCAGATTTATTGCTTCATTGAATGAATCTGTAGGCGTAACGGAAAATGAGGTTCTTTATTATGCAGAGTCGCCGGCTGTGATTATGAACGAAGATTTTTTAGTTTTGTGGTGCAATAAGGAATTTGACAGCCAGATAATGCCTGACTATGAAATATTCGGAAATAATATCGGTAAATTTTTTGATATTGATTTAAAGGAACTTATGATAGAAGGCGTTACTACCAATGAATACAACGGCAGAACCTATAAAATCACTTCTATTGTAATTGACAAAAACAATCGGAAAATGATTTATCTCAACTTTACAGATATTTCAGAATTTGCGGAACTTTTCAGTAAATATAAAAGAACCCGTCCTTCAGTGATCCTCCTTGTAATCGATAACTATGAGGACGTTTTACAAAATTTCAAGGAAAGTGAAAAGGCGCAGGTTGCGGCGGCTATTGAAACTTTGCTTGAAGAATTTATGTCTAAGACGACAGGCGTTTTAAGAAAGCTTAGTCAGGATAAATTTATTGCAGTTATTGAAGAACAGCATTTGAATGAAATAATTAAATCTAAATTCAGTATTCTCGACAATGCCAGAAACATAACTGTCAGTGAAAAAAGCAGTATTATTACCCTTTCCATAGGAGTAGGTCACGGCGCTTCGACTCTTGAAGAAAGCGAATCTTTTGCAAAGCAGGCTCTTGATATGTGTCTGGGCAGAGGAGGGGATCAGGCAGCGGTAAAAACTGAAAACGGTTTCCGCTTCTTCGGCGGAGTTGCAAAGGGAGTTGAAAAGAAGTCAAGAGCCAAATCCCGTATTATTTCGAACGCTATACAGGAAGTGATCAACAGCAGCGACGATGTGTACATAATGGGACACAGGTTTGCCGATATGGACGCTGTCGGCTCGGGAACAGGTCTTGCCGGAGCTATACGGCAAATCGGTGTAGACGCTTACTTTGTCGTAGATATGCAGAAAAATTTGTCGGGAATGCTTATAGACAAAATAACTGAACAATATCCGGATATTATTATGTCTCCTGAGGAAGCGGAATTCCGTTTTGGTGAAAACAGTCTGCTTATTATTGTAGATACTCACAACGCAGCTATGCTTGAAAGCTACAAGCTTTATGAAATGGCTAATCAGAAGATAGTTATAGACCATCACAGAAAATCTGTTAATTTTATAGACGATGCTGTAATTTTCCATCACGAGCCTTATGCTTCATCAGCTTCGGAAATGGTTACGGAAATCATACAGTACTTTAAAAACATTACGGTTATTCCGCAGGTTTTTGCAGAAGCGCTGCTTGCGGGAATTATGCTTGATACAAAGAATTTTGTTATGAAAACAGGCGTAAGGACCTTTGAGGCCGCAGCTTATCTAAGAAAAAACGGAGCCGATACTGTAAAAGTAAAAAACTTTTTTACAAGCTCGATTGACGCTTATAAGAAAAAGTCTGCGCTTATTTCATCGGCTGAGATCATAAACAAATGTGCTGTTGCAACAGCGAACAGCCTGTCAGACGATATGAGAATAATCGCTCCTCAGGCAGCGGACGAACTTCTTAGTATTCAGGATGTCGACGCTTCCTTCGTAATTTATAAAATAGGAAATGTTACGAATATATCGGCAAGATCCCTGGGTGCTATGAATGTTCAGGTCATAATGGAAAAGCTGGGCGGCGGGGGTCATCAGACTATGGCAGCCGTACAGCTTGAAGATACTTCTTTTGAACTGGCAAAGCAAATGCTTATTGAAGCAATCAATTCAGATTAGGAGGACAAAACAATGAAGGTGATTTTTTTACAGGATGTTAAAGGATCAGGAAAAAAAGGCGAAGTTAAAAACGTATCCGACGGATATGCCAGAAATTTCCTGATAGGAAAAGGACTCGCCGTTGAAGCTACAGCCAAAAATATGAATCTTCTCGACGGACAAAAAGCGTCCGCACAGCACAAAAAAGACGTTGAAAAACAAAACGCTGAGGACATCAAAGCGGCCATAGACGGCAAAACAGTCAGGACTGCTGCAAACGCAGGCTCTAACGGCAGACTTTTCGGTTCAATTACAACAGGCAATATTGCCGACCTTATTGAAAAGCAGTTCGGCAAAAAAATTGATAAGAAAAAAATATCTCTTAAGACTGAAATTAAAAATTTTGGTACTTATGAAGCAGAAATCAGACTCTACAACGGAGTTACAGCTAAAGTAACTGTAGATGTTACTGAAAGCTGATCATGAGCAAAAATTCCAAGGAGTTAATAAATGGATTACGAGGATTTTTCCGATAAGGAGCTTCCGTACAGCCTTGAGGCGGAACAAACCGTTTTGGGAGCAATTTTAATTGATCAGTCGGTTATTTCCGTGGTTCTGGAAAAAGTAAAGCCGGAAAGTTTTTTCAATGAACAGCACCGTGCTCTTTTTAATATAATGCTTAGAATGTTTACCTCCGGTATAAAAGCGGATATCATAACCGTTTTGAATGAATCGGTCAAGGAAAACATCTTTGAATCCGCTCAGGAGGGAAGAAATTATCTCGGCGCACTTGTTAATATGGTGCCTTCCGTAGACAATGTTGACAGTTACTGTCAAATTGTTGCGGAAAAATACTACATAAGAAGCTTAGCGCTTGTTGCCCGCGAGCTTCTTCATGAAATTGCTATGGGACAGAATACCGCTCAGGTACTTCTGGATTCCGCTGAACAAAAAATATTTGACATAAGGCAGGGCAGAGACGTTAAGGGTCTTACTCCTATAAGCGATGTTGTATTTGAATCATGGGACAGACTTCAAAAAATCTCCGGTCCTGACAAGGACAAGTATCTCGGTGCAAAAACGGGATTTACGCTTCTTGATACGATTACGACAGGTCTTAACAAATCCGACCTTATTATACTTGCCGCCCGTCCGGGTATGGGTAAAACCTCGTTCGCTCTTAACATTGCAACAAACGTTGCAAGAAGAAGCGGAAAGGACGTAACAGTATTTTCGCTGGAAATGTCTAAGGAACAGCTTGCAACGAGAATGCTTTCAACCGAAGCCTTGGTTGACTCAAATAAACTCAGAAGCGGTTTCCTTTCGGATAACGATTGGGTACGCCTAGCGTCAAGCGCAGACGTTTTATGCGGTATGCCGCTTTATCTTGACGATACTGCCGGAACTACAGTGCAGCAAATAAAAGCAAAGCTCAGACGTGTAAAAAACCTAGGACTGGTAGTTATCGACTATCTACAGCTTTTAGGTTCAACCGTTAAATCTGAAAATCAGGTACTGAGAATTTCTGAAATTACAAGAAATCTAAAAATTATGGCAAAGGAAATGGATGTGCCTGTTATACTGCTTTCACAGCTTAACCGTGGCGTTGAAAGCCGTCCTGACAAAAGACCTATGCTGTCGGACTTAAGAGAATCCGGTTCTATCGAACAAGACGCAGACATTGTTATGTTCCTATACAGAGACGCATATTATAATAAAGAAAGCGCTGAGCCGAATATTTCTGAATGTATTGTGGCGAAAAACCGTCACGGCGATACGGGAACGGTAAAGCTTATCTGGGACGGTCAGTTTACACGTTTTTCAAACGCTGACTTTAATACTCCTCCGGAGGGTTAAATGTTTTTAGATATAGTAATAAATACCATTGACGAGTATGGTATGATAAAAAAGGACGATTGTATTACCGCTGCGCTTTCAGGCGGCGCTGACAGTGTTTGTCTGCTCCTTATTCTAAAAGAACTTTCAGACAAATATAGTTTCACACTTGACGCTTTGCATATAAATCATTGTATCAGAGGAAAAGAAAGCGACAGAGATGAGGAATTTTGCCGAAATCTCTGTAAAAAATATGATATACCACTGACAGTTATCCGTACCGATGTTCCCGCGGCTGCCGCAGAATCAAAAAAGTCGCTTGAAGAAACCGCAAGGGACATCAGGTATCAAGCCTTTGAAAAGCATGCCGGAGACAAAGGTAAAATTGCAACCGCCCATACGGTTTCTGACAATGCGGAAACGGTAATTCTCAATATGGCAAGAGGAACAGGTTTGAAGGGATTATGCGGTATACCGCCTGTGAGAGATAATATAATCCGTCCTCTTTTAGATGTTACAAGACAGCATATTGAAGATTATTTAAAAAGCATAAATCAAGGGTTTGTGACTGATTCCACAAATCTTTCAGACGATTATACAAGAAACAGGATCAGACATAAAATCATTCCTGAATTGCTTAAAATAAATGAGGGATTTTATAAAACTTTTTCTTCTGAAATTAAAATTCTAAAGGAAGAAAACAGTTTTATCGCTCAGTGTGCCGAGGATGCATACAGAAAGTGCCGAAATGGTTCGGGTGTAATAAGCGGATTGGATAAATATCCCGACGCTGTGAAAAAAAGAATCATTTCTATGTTTTTTATTGAAAATAATCTTCCTTTTGATTATAATAAAATATGTTCAGTATGCTCTCTTGCCGAAAAAAACGGCAAAATTAATATTGCAAAAGGAGTTTTTATTACCGGAAAAAACGGCAGTATTTCTATTATTGGTGAATCTGAAAGAATTCCGGAGCTTGAAACTCCTCTTAAAATTGGTCGGAATTATATTTTTAAGAATAAAGTTCTGATTGCTGAAAAAAATAAAAAAGACGGTTTATTGATCGACCTGGATAAAGTCTGCGGTACGATTATTCTGAGAAACCGGAGATACGGGGATAAAATCAAGCTTAGCGGACGGGATTTTACATCTTCCGTGAAAAAGCTTTTAAATGAAAATATTCCATCTGAAAAACGTCCGTTTATTCACTATCTGTCCGATGATATGGGACTCATTTATGTTGAAAATATCGGCGTTGCAGACAGAGTTAAAGTAACCGGGGAATCAAATCGGATTTTATCCGTAAAAACAGAGGATGTGATATGAAATTGTCAGAACACGAAATAAAAAAAGTCCTCTTTTCGGCTGAGGAAATAAAAACTCGTGTTGCAGAATTAGGAAAAATTCTAACGGAGGATTATAAAAACAAAAATCCTCTTTTAATCTGCCCTTTGAAGGGTTCTATTATGTTTTTTTCAGATATTGTAAGGGAAATAAAAATTCCCTGTGAAATTGACTTTATGACTGTTTCAAGTTATAATAGTAATACGGTAAGCTCCGGAGAAATTAAAATTTTAAAGGATCTTACGGAAAATATAAACGGAAGGCATGTACTCATTATAGAAGATATTATTGATACAGGTCTTACCCTTTATAATCTGAAAAAAATGTTAAGCAGCAGAAATCCCGAAAGCTTGAAAATCTGTACTCTTTTAGATAAACCGTCCCGCCGCATTGCCGATATTAAAGGCGATTACTGCGGATTTGTTATTCCCGATAAGTTTGTGGTAGGTTACGGCATGGATCTGAATGAGAAATACAGAAACCTGCCTTTTATAGGCATTTACGAATCTGAAAATACATAAGGCAGCGCCGCACAGCGGTATTGCCGCAGACAAAAGAATGGAGTGAATTTATTATTGGCATCTAACAGAAACAACAGAGGAATAGCAGCATATATTGCAGTTGCAGCAGTTCTGATTCTTGCATTTGTGTTTATTTTTCCTCAAATTACTGAATCAGGCAAAAAAACTCAGTATTCGGATGTAATTAAGTACTTTGACGATTACAAGGTTAGCTCTTACACCCTTGATCTGGGATCAGGCGAGCTTGAATTTACAATTGAAGGGGAAGAGAAGCCCCGTCAGTATACAGTTCCTAATGTAAGCGTTTTTCTTGACGATACTGAAAATTACAGAGAAAATTACAACCAAAAGCATCCTGACGCTCCGCTGAAACAGGATTACAAAAAGATCAAGGATAATTCATGGATTCTTTCTGTGGTTCCGACTGTTTTAATGCTTGGATTGGGCATTGCATTGTTCATTTTTATGATGAAACAGGCAGGAGGCGGCGGTAAATATTCTTCCTTCGGCAAAGCAAACATTAAAAATCAAGCGCATAATAACGGTAAGAAGGTTACCTTTGCCGATGTTGCCGGTGCTGATGAAGAAAAGCATGAAATGGAAGAAATCGTTGATTTCCTTAAAAATCCTAAAAAATACAGTGAAATCGGCGCAAGAATTCCAAAAGGCGTGCTTCTTTTAGGACCTCCTGGTACAGGTAAAACGCTGCTTGCAAAGGCTGTTGCCGGTGAAGCAGGCTGTCCGTTTTTCCCAATTTCAGGTTCTGATTTTGTTGAAATGTTCGTAGGCGTCGGCGCTTCAAGAGTACGAGACCTTTTTGAACAGGCAAAGAAAAATGCTCCATCAATTATTTTCATTGATGAAATTGACGCTGTGGGACGTCAAAGAGGCACAGGTCTGGGCGGCGGACATGATGAACGTGAACAGACTTTGAACCAGTTACTTGTAGAAATGGACGGCTTTACGGGCAATGAAAGTGTTATTGTAATTGCAGCTACAAACCGTCGTGATATTCTTGATCCCGCACTGCTGCGTCCGGGACGTTTCGACAGACAGATTGTAGTCAGCTATCCTGATATAAAAGGACGTGAAGAGGTGCTGAAGGTTCATACAAGAAATAAGCCTTTAGCTCCGGACGTAAACCTTAAGACAATTGCCCAGACAACAGTCGGATTTACAGGAGCTGATCTTGAAAATCTCGTTAACGAGGCTTCGCTTCTTGCAGCACGTGCTGACAGAAAAGCTATCACTAAAGAAGATATAGAAGAAGCTACAATTAAAGTAGTTGCAGGTCCTGAAAAGAAATCCCGTGTGGTTACTGAACGTGAAAAGAAGTTGACTTCATATCATGAAGCAGGTCATGCAATCTGCACATATTATTGTCCGTCTCAGGATAAGGTGCATCAGGTATCAATCATCCCCAGAGGCATGGCAGGAGGCTTTACAATGTCACTTCCTGAGCATGACAAGTCCTATATGAGTAAAACTGAAATGTATGAAAATATTGTAACGCTCCTTGGCGGACGTGTTGCTGAAAAGCTGATACTTGACGATATTTCTACAGGCGCTTCAAATGATCTTGAAAGAGCTACTTCAATTGCCAGAAATATGGTTACAAGATACGGATTCAGTGAAAAGCTTGGCCCAATGGTTTACGGAAATGACCAGAGCGAAGTATTTTTAGGAAGAGACTTTAACAGCAACAGAAACTATTCTGAAAACGTTGCCGCTGAAATTGATGCTGAAATGAGAGAAATTATTGAGGGCGGTTATCAGAAGTCTAAAGATATTCTTGAAGAACATATGGATCAGTTGCATCTTCTTGCAAAATATCTTATGAAATTTGAAAAGATTGACAGCAATGACTTTGAAATTCTTATGAAGGGTGAAATGGATCCAAAGGTTTTTGAAAATTCTCCGGAAGATACTAAAACTGAAGAAAATTCAGAACCAGAAAGCACTAATGTTACCAATGAAAATTCTACAAAAACAGAAGAATAAAAACTATGGAGACTGTTATATACAGTCTCCATAAATTTGATTACAGGAGTAACAATTATGAAACTTCACTATAAGGGCAAATATGATTTAAATCCGGATTCCCTTCCGCATCAGCCTCATAAACCCAACGCCGTTCCTTTTAAGGAGGCAAAAGACACCAAAACCATGGCTATGATTTGTAATATTGCAGCTTTTCTGCTGCTTATTCCATTATTAATAATTTTATTTTTTAGATGCGGCAGAAACGGTCTTATTAATTTGTTTTGGGGGTCGCTCCTTTCAATGTTTTGTTTGTTTCCTCACGAAATTTTACATGCTGTCTGCTTTAAGGAAGATGTGTATTTATATACAAATTTCAAACAAGGCATGCTTTTTGTAGTCGGTACTGAAACAATGAGCAAATCAAGATTTATTATTATGTCTCTTCTGCCTAATCTGATATTTGGATTTATTCCGTATATTATTGCTATGATTATACCATCGGCTTCAATTTTAGGAGCTTTCGGAGCTGTATCAATTTGTATGGGCGTCGGCGATTATTATAATGCAATACATGCGCTAGTACAGATGCCTAAAGGTTCAAGAACATATTTACATAAATTCAATTCATTCTGGTATATTCCTGAAAGGTAATTTTTATAAGTAAAAACCCGCTTTGAAGCGGGCTTTTTTTATTTATATAAAAAAGAGCACCGCTGTTATGCGGTGCTGAGAGAGGGGGATCACACGGTCAGTTTTACCGTGTTATTAAAGACCTTTTAAAAGATCAATGAAAATGTCATGTTTAAATTTTATAAGTGAAAAAATCTTTATCTGTATGCACTCTGAAAAATTTATTTTCAGCTGTCTTTTTGAGACAAAGTGAACAAACAAATTTTTGGTTTACAATAATCTGAGTAAATGAATAGCCATCACAGCCTACAGACATTATAATATCATCATTTATCAAAAATTCTGCACTTTTCAGCGGATAAGATATACCTATTCCCAAAGCCTTGACAAAGCTTTCCTTGAGAGTCCATATTCTGAAAAACATTTGATCCGGATCGGCGGAATTTTCTAAAATATATTTTTCTTTTTCAGAAAAAGCACGTCTGATCACACCGGGACGTAACTTGCGAATATCCTCTGCATCAACGCCAACCTCTGTTTTTTCTATAGCGCATACAGCAAGCTCTCTGCAATGGCTTATATTAAAATAAAGATTTTTACTGTCTTTGAGAAAAGGTTTTCCATACTTGTTGTATGATACCGAACTTTCACTTAAATCAATACCGTATGATTTAAGCCCGTCTGATAACGCGGTATAAACAGATTTTCTCAGTTGCTTTTTATGCAGCGACTTATCATTATCAAGGTTAAATGAACGCCTGACAAAATAAAGCACTTATCAGCCTTTTTTAGCTGTTGATTTTGTTGTTGTTTTTGCTGTTTTTGTAGAAGCCTTAACAGCCTTAGAAGCAGTTTTGGAATCTGCCTTTACGGACGCCTTGGTTGATTTTGCAGTTTTTGCAGGAGCAGCCTTAGATGATTCTTCCTTATCTGTCTTAGCAGCTGCCTTGGTTGTTCTCTTTTTTGCAGCAGCCTTAGGCTTTTTATTTTCTTCAATAACAGCCTGAATAGAAAGTGCTTTTGAAATATCACCGTCAACTGTAATTTTTCCGGCTTCAAAAGCTTCAACTGCGCCCAGATTGCCGCTTAAAATATTAACAATATCTTCTCCAGAGGCTGTCAGTATAGCGTCATTATCCTTATAGTCAAACGGTTCTATAAACAACTGACCGTCGTTGATTTCAGCGTAGAACGCACCTGAACCTTCGCCAGTGATATTGATCTGCAATGCAAGATGACCTTCGTATTTGCTTACATCTGCCGAACCGAATTCTTTCTTTACCTTAGCTACGATTTCTTCATAAGTCATAGTTAAAATCCTCCTGTTTAATATACTTAGCTATGTTTACGCATCAAGCGTTCAATTTATTTTTTCATATTATATTTATAACATAAATTTCATAAAGAAGTCAATTGTTTAAATGTAGATTTTTTTTGATGTGAATTTGACTAAAATCAGCAATTTTTTTGATTTTTCGGTGCAAAATCAACGTAAATACGACTTTTACAATAGAAAATAAACAAATCATAAAACTTTTGATATAAAATACTGGTTATTTTGACTTATAAATTCATTGTGCAAAATGACGAATTAATTAATCATTTTTTGTATGATCCAACATTTTTTATGGGTTGTTTAAAGAATAACAATATGATATAATATTATTAACAAGTTAAAAATTCTTATTTGGGGGATTTTATGTTAATAAAATTAAAGAATTTAAAATGTCTGATTGATAGTTGGTATAACAAAATTTCAAATTCAAAAACCTATCAAAAGTGGTCAGTTATTGTCTTTTGTTTTCTTTGCTTTGCGGCGGTAATTCTGATCCAGATCAAATTTATGCTTCCTCTGGATCAACCGATATTCGGTCATGACGTGGGTTATCATCTTCTTCGTACTGAAGCCTTAAAGCAGCGAATTGAAGATATGAATTTTTTCAACGGCGGTATTGATTATTTGTTTTACAACGGTGCGGGATATGCAAGTTCCTTGGCTTATCCGGATCTGCTTTTATACATTCCTGCTCTTTTGCGGACAGCCGGTGTCGGAATAGGTCTGAGCATGTCGATTTTTTTAATCGTATGCCATGTTCTTAGCTATTTTTCGATGTTTTTATGTGTGCGAAAAATTTCCGGAAGTCCGGTCTGCGGAACTATTGCCGCCGTTATTTTTTCATTGTCACAGTACAGACTTGATAATCTTTTTACAAGATTTGCGCTGGGTGAGATTCAGGCGTACATATTCTGGCCGATAATTATATACGGTTTATACGACTTGATATTTGATGAATTCAAAAAGCCGTATGTACTTGGAATAGGAATTGCCGGTATGCTGCTTACTCATACCGTTTCTACAGCGCTTGCATTAGGATTGTGTGTTCTTTATGTTCTCATATTTATCAAAAGACTTATTAAAAATCCCAGAAAAATTATAAAGCTTGGTATTACGGCACTGATAGTCGTTGCAGTAACGTCTTTTTATTGGATACCTCTTCTGGAGTTTATGTTGTCATGTGATTTGACAGTTGCTCATCCCAGAAATGCAGCGTCGCAGTTTGTAGGAAAATTTTTAAACCTGTTTAAGGATATTCCATTGATTTATGCCGATGCAGGTTTAGGCATAGTGATTTTTCTGCTGTGTCTTCCGAGAATTGCCCTTTGTAAGAAATCTCCGATTTACAAGTCTCTTAATATTTCCGATACGGATAAGAAGCGTCCTAAGCTTCTTGTTGCCGCTGATTCATTTATGATTATAGGATTTCTTATATGTATTGCTTCAACAGATATTGCTCCTTGGAAAATATTGGCGCCGATCCTTGATTTTCTGCAATATCCGTATCGCTTATTTGCATTAGCTACCGCTTTGATAGCTGTTGCTGCTGCAATATTTGTGTATTGTTTAACTAAATTTACAAATTCACATAAATTAGGAATGGTTGTTGTGACTGCGGCTGCGGTTATATATTCATGCATTCACATTCAAACAATTGCTCCGTTCCACTTGGGGGAATATCCTGATAATTATTATGACAATCCTGAACAAACATATGATGTCAGCTACGGAGAATGGCTTCCGTGGGCAACCCAAATTAATATAGATTACGCCAGAGAAATGACAGATAAACTTGTTTTGAATAACGGTCAGCAAGTGCCGTTCGGAAGATATAACGGGTATCTTGAATTTATCATGCCGGAGGAAGGAGCAGATTATGCCGACGTACCGTTTATCTGGTACAAAGGCTATACTGCTGAGGATGAAACCGGAAAAGAGCTTGATATTTCTATGAATGAAATCGGCTTTGTAAGGGTAGATACCTCAGACGCCCAGGGCAAGGTTATGGTTCAATATAAGGTCACTCCTCTGAAAATAATATCATATATCATTACACTGACGGCATTTATAACTCTTGCTGTTATGGTTATAGTGAAAATAATTCGTAAGAAAAATAAATCAATTATGCCAAATCAAAATGAAACGGTATAATTTTAAAGGATGCTTTTTAAGGCGTCCTTTTTGTTAAATACAAACATAAGTTTAATAAATCAAATAAAATCCCAAATCCTTGACATTTTTATAAATTTATTATAAAATAAATATAATTATGTAAAATTAAATAAAGACGGATAAACAGATAAAGAAACGGCTTTTACTGTTTCCGCAGAAGGGAATATTCTTAAAATGAGTAACCAAATTAATGGCGTAAAGAGCGGATTCGGCTCAAGACTGGGATTTATTCTGGCAGCTGCCGGTTCTGCGGTAGGATTAGGAAATATTTGGCGTTTTCCTTATCTGGCAGCAAAATACGGCGGAGGAATGTTTTTACTTATATATCTGATACTTGCAGTAACTTTTGGATTTGCACTTATGATAACAGAAATTGCCATTGGCAGAAAAACAGGTAAAAGCGTTATCGGTGCATATTCGGCTATTAACAAACGTTTTGCTCCTCTTGGTTGGCTTGCTGCGGCGATTCCTGTTGTAATACTTCCATATTACTGTGTTATCGGAGGCTGGGTCTTAAAATATCTTACAGAATTTGCTACGGGAGGCGGAAAATCAACTGCCGACAGTGGTGATTACTTTTCTGCATTTATAAGCAGTCCTGCTGCACCAATGGTATTCTTTGCGATTTTTATTGTGCTTACCGCTGCTGTAGTAATGCTTGGCGTTCAAAAAGGCATAGAAAAAGTCAGTAAAATTCTTATGCCTGTACTTATGCTGCTTATTATAGGTATCGGTGTTTACACTCTTACTCTTCCGGGAGCAATTGACGGTCTGATATATTATGTTAAACCTGATTTATCGGAGTTTTCCATTAAAACAGTAATAGCCGCAATGGGGCAGCTTTTCTACTCTATGTCCCTTGCCATGGGAATTATGATTACTTATGGCTCATATATGCGTAAAGAGGATAATATTGAAAAATCAGTAAGACAAATTGAAATTTTTGATACGTTGGTAGCTTTTCTTGCCGGTTTGATAATTGTTCCGGCTGTGTTTGTTTTTTCAGGCGGCGACAGAAGCGCACTGAATGCCGGTCCTAAACTTATGTTTGTAACGCTTCCGAATGTTTTTGATTCCATGTCCGGCGGACAGATTGTAGGTACTGTATTTTTTGTTCTTGTCGCACTTGCGGCGCTTACATCGTCGATTTCATTAATGGAAACCGTTGTGTCTATTATGTGCGAGCGTTTCAAGCTCAAAAGAGTTACAAGCTGTTTGATAGTAATTGCATTTTCGTTCCTTTTGGGTATGGTTTCTATTTTCGGTTACAGTATATGGTCAGATTTTACGATTTTTAAAATGCAGATGCTTGATTTCTTTGACTTTGTAAGCAATAATATAATGATGCCTGTTGTTGCGCTTATGACGTGTATACTCATTGGTTTTGTTGTTAAATCAAAATATATTGAAGATGAAATAGAACTAAATGCCAAATTCAAGTCCAGAACACTTTATCGCATAATGATAAAATATATTTGTCCGGCTTGTATGATCGTCATATTATTATCCTCACTGTTTATCTCTCTTTGATAATTAAGAGCGGCTGATTAATAAAATAGCCGCTCTTAATTTTATTTTAAAAAGCCGCCCTTGAATTGCCATAAAATCTATGATATAATGATAATAATTATATTTGTGAAATGGAGAATTATTTAATGATTACAGTTTCAAACGTCAGTATGCAATTCGGCGGTTCTACGCTTTTTAAAAATGTTGATTTAAAATTTACCGGAGGAAATTGCTACGGCATTATCGGCGCTAACGGTGCGGGAAAATCAACTTTTCTGAAAATACTATGCGGTGATCTTGAACCTACAACAGGTGAAGTTTCTATTCAGAAAGGTACTCGTCTTTCTGTACTGAAACAGGATCACTTCGCTTTTGAAGAATTTACAGTACTTGACACCGTAATTATGGGAAATGCCCGTCTTTACGAGATAATGAAGCAGAAAGACGCTTTATATGCAAAAGAAGACTTTTCCGAAGAAGACGGCGTTTTAGCATCCGAACTTGAAGCGGAATTTGCAGAGCTTAACGGCTGGGAGGCAGAATCTGACGCTTCAAAGCTTATTCAGGGTCTTGGTTTGTCGGAAGAAATTCTGTATTCTCAAATGTCCACGCTGGACGGTAATGAGAAGGTTAAGGTTTTACTTGCACAGGCACTTTTCGGCAATCCGGATATCATTCTTCTGGACGAGCCTACTAACCATCTGGACATTGACGCTGTTAAGTGGCTTGAGGACTTTCTGGCCGAATATTTCGGTACTGTCTTAGTAGTATCCCATGACAGACATTTTCTTAACAATGTTTGTACTCATATTGTGGACATTGACTATACTAAAATCAAAATGTATGTGGGTAACTACGAATTCTGGTATGAATCCAGTCAACTCATGCAGCGAATGATAAAGCAGCAGAATAAAAAAGCTGAGGAAAAGATCAAGGAACTTAAAGCATTTATTGAACGATTCTCCGCTAATAAATCCAAATCTAAACAGGCAACCTCAAGAAGAAAAATGCTGGATAATCTTACAGTTGAAGAAATGCCTGCGTCCAGCAGAAAATATCCGTTTATTGGATTTTCTCCGGAAAGAGAACTTGGAAAAGAAATTCTTTCGGTAAATGGAATTTCAAAAACCGTAGACGGCGAAAAATTGCTGAACAACATTAATTTCACTCTAGGTAGAACTGACAAAGTCGCTTTTATAAGTGAAAGCGAACAGGCAATCACCATGTTGTTTAAAATACTAATGGAAGAAGAACAGCCTGATGAGGGTACTTTTAAATGGGGTGTTTCAACTTCAACGTCATACTTTCCTGTTGACAATAATAAGTATTTTGACGGCTGTGAAATGTCTATCATTGACTGGATGAGACAGTATTCCACTGATGAGACCGACACTTATCTGCGTGGCTTTTTAGGTCGTATGCTGTTTTCGGGAGACGATGTATATAAAAAAGTAAATGTTCTTTCCGGAGGCGAAAAGGTTCGCTGTATGTTTTCAAGAATGATGCTTTTCGGCTCTAACGTACTGGTTCTTGACAGACCTACAAACCACCTTGATCTTGAAAGCATAACGGCTGTAAATAACGGTCTGGTAAGCTTTAAGGGAGTTATTCTTCTGGCTTCTCACGACCATGAAATTCTTCAGACTGTTGCTAACCGTATTATAGAAATTACTCCCGATGGATGTATAGACCGTCAGGGAACTTATGAGGAATTTATTGAATTCAAGAAGAATTTAAAATAATTGTAAGAAAAACTTTCAAAAATAAAACTGACTTCGCTTATTGTACGAAGTCAGTTTTTTTATTAAATACTGTGGTTGATCATCAAATTAATATGAAACGCCCTGCCACATCATAGCGTCTGCAACCTTTGCAAATCCGGCAATGTTAGCGCCTGCAACCAGATTGCCTTCAAGACCGTATTCCTTAGAAGCATTGTATGAGTTGTGGAAAATGTTGATCATGATGTTCTTGAGCTTAGCGTCAACTTCTTCAAATGTCCAGCTGAGTCTTTCGGAATTCTGTGACATTTCAAGAGCAGAAGTAGCAACACCGCCTGCGTTAGCTGCCTTTGCAGGACCGAACATAACGCCTGCTGCAAGGAACTTTTCAACAGCTTCAGGAGTTGAAGGCATGTTAGCGCCTTCAGCAACAGCTATAACGCCGTTTTTGATAAGCATATCAGCATCGTCGCCGTTAAGCTCGTTCTGAGTAGCGCAAGGAAGAGCGATATCGCACTTGATGCTCCAGATGCCCTTGCCTTCTGTGTAAACAGAACCGGGAACTCTGTCAGCATATTCCTTGATTCTTCCTCTTTCAACTTCCTTGATCTGCTTAACAACATCAAGATTGATGCCGTTTTCATCATATATGTAACCGTTTGAGTCGGAAAGTGCTACAACCTTACCGCCCAGCTCTGTAGCCTTTTGAGTAGCGTAAATAGCAACATTTCCTGAACCGGAAATAACAACTGTCTTGTCTTTGAAGCTTTCATTCTTCATGGACTTGAGCATTTCGTCTGTAAAGTAGCAGAGACCGTAGCCTGTTGCTTCTGTTCTTGCAAGTGAGCCGCCGTAGGACAGACCCTTACCTGTCAGAACGCCTGTAAATTCATTGCGGAGTCTCTTATACTGACCGTACATGAAACCGATTTCTCTTGCTCCAACGCCGATATCGCCGGCAGGAACGTCTGTATCAGCACCGATGTGCTTTGAAAGTTCTGTCATAAAGCTCTGGCAGAATCTCATAACTTCAGCGTCAGACTTGCCTTTCGGGTCAAAGTCGGAACCGCCCTTACCGCCGCCGATCGGCAGACCTGTAAGACTGTTCTTGAAAATCTGTTCAAAACCTAAGAACTTGATTACTGATGCGCAAACTGTCGGGTGGAATCTCAAGCCGCCCTTGTATGGACCGATTGCAGAGTTAAACTGAACTCTGAAGCCTCTGTTGACCTGAACGTTACCGTTATCGTCAACCCATGGTACTCTGAACTGAATAAATCTTTCAGGCTCAACCAGTCTGTCAATAATGCCTGCCTTAACGATGTCAGGTCTCTTTTCAACTACCGGTTCAAAGCTTTCCAGTACTTCCTTTACAGCCTGAAGAAATTCTTCTTCACCCTTGTTTCTCTGGCATACCTTGTCGTATACGCCCTGTAAATATTCGCTTTTAAACGCCATTGTTTAAAACCTCCGTATTATTATTAATCGGAAAATAACATTCCAACATTAACTATTATACTATTTTTACTTAAATAAAGCAAGGGGTTTGACAATTTTTTATTTATTTTATAGTTTATTACGAAATACCGGAATAAATTCATTCCGGTATTTCTGCAAAGTTTACTATTGATACTAAAAGAAAATTAATTTACTTAATAGGTTCAAAGTCTGAAGCGGGATGCTTACACCATGGACAAATAAAATCTTCCGGAAGAGTTTCGCCCTCGTAAATATATCCGCAAACTTTGCATATAAAGCCTTTTTTCTTTTCCTGTGCATCGGATTTAGGCTTGATATTTTTGTGATAATAGCTGTAAGTGACTGATTCGCTGTCTGATAAAATTTCAGAGTCTGTAACTTCGGCAAGAAATAGAGAATGAGTATCTAAATCAGAAACAGAAATTACCTTTGCTGAAATAAACGCATTTGTTTCTTTGATAGTATAAATTATTCCGTTTGCCGACCTTTTAAACTCAATACCTTCTAGTTTGTCCGTATTGCGTCCGCTTTGGAATCCCCAATGCTTATATGTCTGGAATTTTGAATCCTGTGATAATATGGAAACATTAAACTCTCCTGTTTTGGAAATTAAGTCATGAGTGTAATTGAGTTTGTTTACTGCCGCAATTATTTGATTAGGAGTTTCCGTAACCTGCATTACGGTGTTAACGATACATCCGTTATCTTTTTGACTGTCCTTTGTGGTCAGGATATAAAGACCGTAGCTTAAGTTAAACATTGCTTGTTTGTTCATAACGTTCTCCTTTTGTTTTTTGAATATATAATTTATTGTAATAATATAAAAAATATTTGTCAAGTTGATTTTAAGAATTTTTATTGTGATTTTAATAGTATCTGCATAATTTGATAAAGTACTCATAATTTCCGGTTGACAAATTTAAAAAAATATTATACAATTAAAATGAGCAGACTATACGGCAGCGGAAACGATATAGTTTACGAGGAAAGTCCGGGCATCACAGAGCAGGATAACTGATAACGTCAGCCGGAGGCGACTCCAGGGCCAGTGCAGCAGAAATATACCGCCCGTTTTTTACGGGTAAGGGTGGAAAGGCGAGGTAAGAGCTCACCGGAATACAGGAGACTGTATTGCCGTGTAAACCCTATCCGATGCAACGCCTATTGGTACTTTTACGCCGACATTTGCTCGATGGGCATAAAAGTAATGGCGGCTTGAGCTTACGGGCGACCGTAAGCCTAGATAAATTGCCGTACACGACAGAACCCGGCTTATCGGTCTGGTCATAAAAAGCCTGAGAAATTATTTCTCAGGCTTTTATTTATGGGAATTCAATTATTAAATATGAAAACAAAAAGGCTTTACCGTTATGGCAAAGCCTTTTCTAAAACAAGTTATTTATTAGCCTAATTCAGCAAAATACTTGATTGTTCTTACCATCTGGCTTGTGTATGAGTTTTCGTTGTCATACCATGAAACAACCTGAACTTCATACAGATCGTCAGCAATCTTAGAAACCATTGTCTGAGTAGCGTCAAACAGTGAGCCGTACTTCATACCGATAACGTCAGAAGAAACGATAGCGTCTTCATTGTAACCGAATGATTCAGAAGCGGCAGCCTTCATAGCAGCATTGATGCCGTCAACTGTAACGTCCTTGCCCTTAACAACAGCTGTAAGGATTGTTGTAGAACCTGTTGGAACTGGAACTCTCTGTGCAGAACCGATGAGCTTGCCGTTGAGTTCAGGAATAACAAGACCGATAGCCTTAGCAGCGCCTGTTGAGTTAGGAACGATGTTAGCAGCGCCTGCTCTTGCTCTTCTCAGGTCGCCCTTTCTGTGAGGACCGTCAAGAATCATCTGATCGCCTGTGTAAGCGTGGATAGTTGACATGATACCGCTCTGGATTTCTGCATACTTGTTAAGTGTGTCAGCCATAGGAGCGAGGCAGTTAGTTGTGCATGAAGCAGCTGAAATGATCTTATCGTCAGCTGTCAGAGTTTTTTCATTAACGCTGAATACAACTGTCTTGAGGTCATTGCCTGCCGGAGCAGAAATAACAACCTTCTTAGCGCCTGCATCGATGTGAGCCTGTGACTTGTCCTTTGAGCAGTAGAAACCTGTACACTCTAAAACTACGTCAACGCCGATTTCACCCCATGGGAGTTCAGCGGCATTAGCCTTAGCATAAATTTTAAGTGTCTTACCGTCAACTGTAATTGTACCAGCTTCGTCATCAGCTGTTACAGTGTGAAGGTTTTCACCGATTCTTCCGCAGTATCCGCCCTGAGCTGTATCATACTTGAGCAGCTGAGCGAGCATTGAAGGCTTAGTAAGATCGTTGATAGCAACTACCTCGTAACCTTCAGCACCAAACATCTGTCTGAATGCAAGACGGCCGATACGGCCGAAACCATTAATAGCAACTTTTACTGACATTGGAAAATACCTCCTAAATATTTATATATATTATTGTACACTAAATTTGAATTTATTTCAAGTCCTTTGACAAAAAAATAACTAATTTATTTTTGATAGTATAATAAACATTAATATAAGGGACTATTATTAGTAAAAATAAACAAAATTCAGTGATTTATGAAATTTTAATTTTTTATTATTATGTTCGTTTTTTGTTATAATATGTGTATAGATTTACTTTATATAACAATATATAAAATTAACAAATTTTTCAAAATAAATTATTGAAATTAAATTTATTATAAAAATTAAAATGTAATAACTAACAAAATTCGTCATATATATACATAATTCCTGTGTTTTTTTCACAATTTAATAAATTTTATTTTTATTTGTACTTAATTTATTCATAAATTTGTTGTATAATATAAATTAGTGTAGTTTCAGAACGAAAGGAGAAATAAATGCAGAATAATATAATTGAGAATTTAAAGGATTTATTTAAATATTCGTCAGAAAATGTTGTTATAACTGATTATGATTTTAATATACTCTGGAGTAATAAATCCGAGGATTATTTTCTGTTCGGCGGGAAAAGCTGCCGTGAACTTTTTCAGAATGAGCAGCTTCCGCTCAAAAGCGGCGAATATAATGTAAAACAAAATGGTTTGACTTTTGCATGCAGAATTATAAATTATCCGGATTGTGAAAACGGTATTTATGTAATTCAGACTGATGAGGAAGACATTATGTTTTCGTTTATCAAGTGTCACGGAATACAGGAATTTTTCATAAATCAGGCAGGAGCAGTAAGACAGGCTATAACCGGTATTACTCTTTCAAGCAGTTCGCTGCATAAAGCTCTGGAGGAAGCGGATTTATATTCTGATCAGAAGTATCTTGATATTATTATGGGAAATTGTTACAAGCTTTTAAAAACTGTAGCAAATACAACAGAGCTGATACGATATACTGACGGAAGTATTATTATAAAGAAAATAGACGTTTCAACTGTACTTAAAGAATTTACAAAAAAGTGCAGTGAAATACTTGAAAGAAATATTGAAATCAGAACAGAAGTGCAGGAGGATCTATATATAAAGGCTGATATGGAACGATTTGTATCTTGCCTTCTTTCATTGGCAGTACTTGTTAACGGAAAAAATCCTGAAAATAATATAATACTTTTTAATGCGGAAAAGATCGGAAGATTTGTATCTATTACCGTAAAAGCTGACAGAAGCGGATTCGACGGAAGTTCAAGAGTATTTACAAGAACTTCGGAATTATATGAGGAAGATGCGGTTGATTCAGATTTGTTTGTTGTGAGCCGTTTTTGCCGGACTTTTAACGGTACTCTTTTTGTTTCCGGATCCTCTGATGATTTAAGATGCTTTAGTCTTAAATTTCCTTATTGCGATGATGTTGAACCAATTGCAGAACTCAGTTCAACAGTAAGACCGTATCCGGAGGATAAATTTACCAATTATCACATTAAGCTTTCGGAAATAGCTGATGTGTTTTATTATTAGTATATTATTAATTAATAAAAAAGACGAAGAATTTAATCTCCGTCTTTTTCTTCATCTTTAGAAAATTCAAATAATTCTTCAATTGATACTTCAAATACTTTTGCAATATCAATGGCAAGCTTCAGGGACGGGTTGTATTGTCCCTTTTCCAGCCTTATAATTGTTTCACGCCTTACTCCGACACGTTCTGCAAGTTCGCCTTGTTTCATGCCGTATTTTGCGCGATATTCTTTAATTTTTGTTTTAAGTTCTGGCATTTATTCGTCCTCGCATTCATCGTCAGATCCAATGCTTTTTCTGTCAAGAATAAGTAGAATTGTGTTTGAAATGATATATACTGCTGAAACTGCTATGTAACATGTACTAAAATTAAATGGAATTTTAATTTCAAGATCTAAGAATGAATCAGTTATCATTCCTCCGATTAAAAGCAATGCTAATAGTATTTTTATAGTAGAGGAGTATGCTTTGTTTTCATTGACAATATAAAGTTCATCCTTTTTTTCACGTTTTTTGCTGGATTCAAGAAAAATAGTATAAAATAAAAATGCTAACAATATAATTAACATAACAAATTGTATTGGCTCAGGAATACCTTGAAGTATAAGTAAACATGTAATTAATGCAAAGCTATAGCCTATAATATTTGTAAGGGCTATTCTGTTCAGGGAAATTATTTTTTGTTTTTTCATATGTATATCCTCCTGTGTTTTATGTGACTTATTTATCACTCTATGTGATAATAATATCACTTTTTGCCGCTTATGTCAATAACAAAAGTGATGAATTTATCACTTTCGTAAGATTGTACAAAATTTTATATAAAATATATATTTTTTACATAAATTTATAAAAAAACTTCCACATTTAATGTGGAAGTCTCAAATTATATTAAATATTCTTTAACCAGCCAGAATATTCCGGAAGCTATAAGTATTGCTGAAATAGCAGGCATCGCAAGCCATTTAATACGGTCTTTCCATAGAATCAATTCTGTAGTTTTCTTTTTATGGATCGCCTTGGAAATCAGAAAAGCGCTTATGCCGAATGCGGCAATTGAAGATGAGATGGTGTTGTGATGGGGAGTAAATTTAAGTTCAAGCAGCATTACTATAGCATAAGCTGCAACCGCAGCGGTAAAAATAATTTTGTCCGCCTTGGTTTGAATGATCTTACTTTCCTTATGTTCCTTAAGACTGTTGGGTACTGTTTTTTTCATGATTTTCAACCGACGCTTTTATAAAATCTGCAAAGAGCTTCTGGGGTTTATTAGGACGTGATTTAAATTCCGGATGGAACTGAACTCCTACAAACCATGGGTGGTCTGCAAGTTCAATAATTTCTACCAATCTTTCATCAGGTGAAATACCTGCGATTTTCAGACCGCATTCGGTAAGCTTTGCTCTGAATGCGTTATTGAATTCCCAGCGGTGGCGGTGGCGTTCATAAATAAGGGAGTCATTGTAAATAGAAGCGCACTTGGAGTCGGGCGCAAGCTTGCATGGGTAAAGTCCCAGACGCATTGTGCCACCCTTTTCAGTGATATCCTTCTGGTCGTCCATGATGTCGATGACACTGTAAGGAACGTCAGGTACAAATTCAGTTGAGTTTGCTCCTTCAAGACCTGCAACATGTCTTGCAAATTCAACAACAGCCATCTGCATACCCAGACAAATACCAAACATCGGGATTTTGTTTTCTCTGGCATAGCGTATAGCTTCTATCATACCCTCTATACCTCTGTCTCCGAAGCCGCCCGGCACTATTATACCGTCGCAGTTTTTCAGCATGCCGCCGACAGTATTTTCGTTGATTTCCTCGGAGTTTATCCATTCAATGTTTACGTTTGCGTCATTCACTATGCCGCCGTGACGGAGCGCTTCTGCAACTGACAGATAAGCGTCCGGCAGAGCAACGTATTTACCTACAAGACCGATATTAACTTCTTTTTTGGCTGCCTTCTGACGATTTATCATTTCGATCCAGTCGGTAAGGTCAGGCTTGGGATTATTAAGTTTTAAATGTTCGCATACGCATTCTGCAAGTCCCTCGTTTTCCAGCATAATAGGAACTTCGTAAAGAGACGGAGCAGTCAGATTCTGAATAACGTCCTTTTTGCGTACATTGCAGAACAGACCGATTTTTTCAAGCATGTCCTCAGGAATTTCGCATTCGCTGCGGCATACTAAAATATTCGGCTGTATGCCTAAAGAAAGCAGTTCTTTTACGGAATGCTGAGTAGGCTTTGATTTAAGTTCGTTTGAACCGGCAATAAACGGAACTAAGGTTACATGAATAGAAATAGCGTTTTCACGTCCTACTTCAGTCATGACCTGTCTTATGGATTCAAGGAACGGAGTACTTTCAATATCGCCTACAGTACCGCCGATTTCTGTAATAACAACGTCCGTATCAGTTTCTCTTCCTACCTTGTAGATTCTTTCCTTAATCTCATTGGTTATGTGGGGAATGACCTGAACAGTTCCGCCTAAGTAGTCGCCTCTTCTTTCCTTGTTAAGTACTGTCCAGTAAACCTTTCCTGTAGTTACATTTGAATTTATCGAGAGATTTTCATCAATAAATCTTTCGTAGTGTCCGAGGTCAAGGTCGGTTTCGGCGCCGTCGTCGGTTACAAAAACCTCTCCGTGCTGATAAGGACTCATAGTACCCGGGTCTACATTGATATAAGGATCGAATTTCTGTATGGTTACTTTATAGCCTCTGGCTTTCAGAAGGCGTCCTAATGATGCGGCGGTTATACCTTTTCCGAGACCGGAAACAACGCCGCCTGTTACAAATACATATTTAATTGGCATAAATTGCTCCTCCCAAATTAATCGGAGTAATTTACGGAATAATTAATCCGAAAACTACTGAAGATAAAATCATATCATTTCTATTTTACTATTAAATTTGACAAATTGCAATAGTATAAATTAAAATAAAATAAATTACACATAGAATTTTTTTGAAAAAAATTATAAAAATTGTGCAGTATTTTTAAGTTATGAATCGTTATATAAACAGAGGACCTCAAAATGCCTTTATAAAGGGGGATGGAGATGAAAAGAAAAGCAAGATACAGTACGGAAGAATTTTCTGAAAAGTATGATGAATATGCACCGATGGTGTATAGGATCTGCGCTCTGCGGCTGGGAAACCGTCTGGACGCCGAAGACGCCATGCAGAATACATTTATAAAATTCTTTTATAAAGCGCCGGAGTTTCCGGATACGGAATCTGAAAAGGCATGGCTTATAAGAGTAGCTATCAATGTATGCAAAGATTTTCAGAAAAGCTTCTGGCAGAAAAAAACAGTAGGACTTGATGAAACTGCGGAACTGACAGTGGGCGTTATTGAAGACGCAGTAAGGCTTATTGACGTTTTTGAACTTTCTCCGAAAAATAGAACGGTGCTGCAGCTTTATTATTATGAGGGGTATTCTGTAACGGAAATTTCAAAAATACTGAAAATAAGCGTAAATGGCGTAACTTCAAGACTAAGCAGAGCAAGGAGCAAATTAAAACTGGAAATGGAGGCGGCAGAGAATGAAAAAAGCGGAATTATACCGGAGCATTGAAGGGATTAAACCGGACAGATCAATGAAAAACAGAATAATGACGGCAGCGGAAGCAAATGACAAAATAACAGTAAGCAAAAAACCGGTTTTTCTTCCCGTTGCAGTAGCTTTTCTTCTGGTTATAAATTTGGGGGTTATTGCAAATCTTATGGCTGGAGATAACTTCAGCAGCAAACACAACGGCGAGGATAATTCATTTTACGGAAACAGTACGGACGAGTTTTCAGATTATGCTGAAAAGGTTTACAAGGAAATTACAGAGCATGACTATAAAAAAATAGAGTTTTTGCAGGAGGACAATTATTTTCCGTTCACAGATAAACCGTGGTTTGAAATGTATAGTATAGATACTATTGAAAAGGGAGCATTAGAAACTGGTGCAGAAAACGCCGGAGTTACAAATATTTTTGTCAAATATATTCAGACAATTGACGGAATTTATACAAATCATGAGTATATTATAGGTTATGACGGAAATGGGTATGAGAAAGAAAATATACTGAGCATTACTGAATCAAATGTTGACTATTCATCTGAAATTCCTGAGAAATATAAAAATGAAATTTCTGCTGATGTAAATTTATCTGATTCGTTTGATAAGTTAGTATCTGAATATTCTATGGAAAAATATGGCGGTTTAGAATATCCATATGAATCTTCATATAATAATCAGTATGATATGAGAATCCTTTTATTTCCGTCTTTGAAATCGAACGAATCCGCTCCGGACGGAATAGTATACAGATTTCCTGCGGTATTTACAGTTACAGCTCCACAGGAAGCTGATGTTGATACTATTGACGAAAATGTTTATTTTCTCGTGGACGGACAGGGAAACAGTCAGAATCAGTTAAGCTATGACAATTACTGGAAAGAAACTGTTTACGCTGACGATGCAAGTTATGAAACAGCAGAATTGCCTGAAATTGAAAATATGAATGTAGACATGGCGGTAAGACTTCTGAAAAATACGGGATACACAAATATTTCTGAAAGATATGTAATTGATGAAAGACTGCATGATACTGTAATAAGCTATGATTACGGTCTTATGCCGGGAGACGTAAAAAGAAAGAATGCTGTAATAGGAATTATAGTAAGCGGAAAACAGATGCCGGATATTATAGGAATGGAGATAGGCGATGCGGGTACTGTTCTTAATGACCAGCAGATTGAATATAAAATTATTTATATGTACGGAGCTAAGGCTGACGATACCGGTCAGATAGTTGTAAGTACAAGCATCGGAGTAAATGAAATTGTAAACGGCAGCGAACCGGTTGAAGTTTTTGTTGAATCAGACAGTTCATGTCTGGCGGCGGGACTTTGGTCAGAAATGGATCTGGAATACAGCTACAGCGAAAATGGCGTTGATTACTATTCATCAAATGAATTACCGGATGTTATACTTGACGGATATTACAATGATAACGGTAAGGTATTTGTCAACGGTATTTCAACAAAAAGCGATTATTATGAAATGTGTCCGGATATATATGTAGGAATGTCTCTTGAAGCAATTGATATTCAGCTTAATGAAGGATTTTATTATCAGGATAAAGAGGTGTCCGGAATTTCTTTGATTGAATATGATTCGGAAATGGATTATAATTATAAGTTTGTTTATTCGGATAATGATGTATTGTACACAGTTCTGTTAAAAACTGTTAATGAAGGTTCTTTTGAAGAACAGATAGTAAGCAATATTTATGTTACAAAGGAAGCTGTTGAATCCGAAGATTCTGACAATAATCAGCAAGCCATATATGATTAATAAAAAATAAAGACAAAAAGAAATAAGAACAAAAGATAAAATATAAGATTTAGCAGGGACTGATATATAAAAAATGTCCCTGCCTAAAATTAAAACTGAAAGGACGGAACAATGAAAGCTAAAAGAATAATTACGGGTCTAATAGCGGCTTTAATGTTGGTAAGCGTCTGTGCATGTCAGAAATCCGATACGGCTGAATCCGGCGGTGAAGCTGTAAGACTGAAAAATTACATGACTGAAACCGAGAGAAACAGCGTTTCGATAGGAGAGCTTACTCTTCTTGACGAAGACGTGACAGAGGCGTCTCCCGACGGCGAAAATACGGTTGAAATAGACTGGTGGACGGATAAGGATTACCGGAAGAAATATGAGGAAGATAAAAGTACATTTTCCGAAGAGGATTATGACGATATAATGAAATCACTTGATGACGCTGAGAAAGCTGGGGGATTTATCGTTGCCGATAAAATTTTAGTTAACGGCAGAGTATATACTGGAATTAAACCGCCTTATGAATACGATGGAGGAAGGCTGGAGTATTGGATATCGAAAGATGGGGAAGACCAGGAACATGTTGAATTTGATTCGTTTAATGATGAGTTTAAGGAATGGTGCAGAAATCAACTTGATGAAGAAGTCAAAGACGGATATGTAACGCAGGAAACAGCAGATCAAACATATGCGGATATGCCGATAGTTTTTCAGAGCGTAATTGATGCTACTTGGAAAGAACTGAGCTCTTATCCTTCACAAACTGCTTCATTATCCGATATTTTTCCGGGTTCAAAAAGCGACTGGGAATATAAACGTGAAGAAATGGAAGCTATAAAAGATTCTGTCCGTGAAATGTCGATTTTTGACGAAGAACTTGAATCGAATTTTATTGTACATATAACCTTGCCGCCGAATTTTGATGAAAATAAAAAATATCCTATGTTTGTTATGTCGGATGGAGTATGGAGATTCGGCAACTGTCCGTCTCTCAGAAAATTAATGGAGGACGGCGAAACGGAGGACGTTATTCTGGTAACTATAGGGTATGATTACAGTGTAAATGGAACGGAAATGGGCGTCAGAGCAAAATATTTCTATGAGGAACGTGAAAAATTTATTGATTTTATAACAAATAATTTGACTCCTTATCTCAGTGAAATGTACAATATTGATTTTGAACGTTCGGCGTTTTACGGTCATTCCGCAGGGGGAGTGCTTTCCCATAACGCCGCCTTTACTTCGGATTTATATGAAAATCAGCCGTTTAAGTACTATATCATCGGCAGTCCGGCATTATGGGAGATTCACCGTCTGGAGACCGAAGAAGATCCCGAGGCGTATAAATCTGATTACGGTTATTGGGACAGAAACGAAACATTTGATAAAATTATTTTTGCCTGCGGAGGAGAAAACGAAGATCCCGAATATGAAGAATATTACGACGGATACGATACTACACTGGAAGGTATTGCGCATTTAATGGAAAGACTTAAAGAGCATGGCGATACCAAGTCGGAATGCAAAATATATGAAAATTCAGGTCATTGGCAGTTTATACCGGATATGTTTGTAGAATTTTTCCGCAAATATTATGGTAAAAACTAACTCCATATATAAAAACCGGACTGAAAAGTCCGGTTTTTTGTTATATAATGATATTGGATTTTATGTCGGAATGTGTTATAATATAAGTTACGATTTTTTATGATGAAAACGGAGAAGAAAATGAGTATTTATCTTGATAATGCAGCAACCACAAAACCATGCAGGGAGGCAGTTAAGGCAGTCACCGACTGTATGACTGAAAATTACGGTAATCCCTCATCGCTCCATACTAAGGGGTTGAATGCACAGCTCGCAGTGGACAATGTAAGAAAAATTATTGCTAGGGCAATAGCTGCCGATCCGGCATGTATTTATTTTACATCCGGTGCTACTGAAAGCAATAATCTTGCTGTAATCGGCGCTGCCGGAGCATACGGAAAGCGTAAGCCTAAAATTGTCACCACTTCAATTGAACATGCTTCAGTAAAAAAAACTATGGATCATCTTGAGGAAATGGGATATGAAATTGTCAGGATCTCTCCCGACAGAAACGGACAGATTACCCATGAACAGATTATAAACGCAGTTGATGAGAGGACTTGCCTTGTAAGCATAATGATGGTAAATAATGAAACCGGATATATATTGCCTGTAAGACGTGCATTTTATGGAATCAAGAAAATGTTTCCGCAGTGTATAACCCATACAGACGCCGTTCAGGGATTTATGAAAATTCCTTTTAAGGTTTCTGAGCTTAATGCCGACATAGTATCCTTAAGCGGACATAAAATTCATGCCGGAAAGGGCGTAGGAGCGCTGTACCTAAAAAAAGGAATCCGGCTGGAGCAGAGGATATTTGGAGGAAGTCAGGAAAAGGGAATACGTTCAGGTACTGAAAACGTACCTATGATTGCAGGAATGGGAGCCGCTGTTAAGGCACTTTGCGGAAATATCAATCAGCGGTATGAAAAAGTACAGAAGCTTAAAAATATGCTTTGCCAGAGATTGTCTGAAATTGAAGGAGTGTATATAAATTCCGGTGAGGAGTGCAGTCCTTATATAGTAAATATTTCCGTAACGGGAATACGTTCGGAAATTATGCTGCATTATCTTGAAGAACGTGATATTTATGTTTCAAGCGGTTCGGCATGTTCCAAGGGAGCAAAAAGCGGAGTACTGACTGAATTTGGTTTAAACGACCGTCTTGCAGATTCGGCTCTGAGAATAAGTCTTTGCAGTGAAAATACAGTACAGGAATTAAGAATACTTGCTGAAAATATTGAGTATGCCAAGGAAAGATTGTTAAAATAATAAATATTTTACAAGGTTTAATTTGGGATAGTTTATTTTTGCTTACTTTTTTTCAAAAAAGTAAGTGTCAAGTATACTTGACATTTTTTTGACTATATGATATTATATTTTTAGTAAAAAAACAGTAAAAGGAATTGTAAAATGGACAAGGAAGAAATTTTAAAAAGAGGACGTGAGGACGGTCCTGATGAAAGAGAACAGAAAATTCAGTGCGACGCATACAGCTTTGCCGGAACAGTCGGCTGCGTTATATGTATTATATTTATCGTATTCAGTATAATATGTGATAAAAATCCTTTTCCTTACTGCTTAATAGCAATGGCTTACTGTGCGGCTGAGTACTTATATAAATATGTTAAACTGCGAAAAAAACATGATTTGATTTTCGGAATAATTGCCGCAATAGCCGCAGTTTGCTGGGCATTGCTGTCCATTATTAAATTCTGACGGGAGGCAGTTTCTTACATATGGAATCATTAGTACTGAAAAATTGCCTTAAATCAGTCAGAGGCGAAAAAAAGATGTCGCAGGGAGAGCTTGCAGAAATGGTAGGGGTTTCAAGACAGACCATAAGTTCTATTGAAAATAATCAGTTCTGTCCCAGTGCAAAGCTGGCGCTGCTTATATGTGTTGCTCTTGAAAAAAGCTTTGAAGAGCTTTTTTATTTTGAATAATGAAAGGAACATGCAAAAATGCAGGAAATTATACTTGTTAAATACGGCGAAATGGCTCTGAAAGGAATGAACAAAAAGACTTTTGAGGACATTTTGGTAAAAAATATAAAAAGACGTATAAAATCTCTTGGTAAAACTGAAATAACAAGAGCACAGTCTACAATTTACATTGCTCCGCTGGATGAATTTTTTGACGCAGATGAAGCGATTGAAAGATTAAAAAAGGTGTTTGGCATTGCCGCACTGTGCCGTGCGGCAGTATGTGAAAAGGATTTTGAAGACATAAAATCGAAAAGTATTGAGTATCTGGACGAAGTTTTAAGCTATGCAAAAACTTTTAAGGTCACTGCAAAAAGAGCAGACAAAAGTTTTCCTATGAAATCTCCTGAGATCTGCCGTGAACTGGGCGGAGTTCTGCTGGAAAAGTTCTCACATCTGACAGTAAATGTTAATGATCCGGAAATTACTGTTACGATTGAAATCCGTGATACAAAAGCATACATTCATGCTGAGAATATAAAAGGCGCAGGGGGACTGCCTGTGGGTACCAGCGGACAGGCAATGCTCCTGCTTTCAGGCGGGATTGACAGTCCGGTAGCAGGATATATGCTGGCAAAAAGAGGCGTGCATATTTCTGCGATACACTATGTAAGTCCGCCGTATACTTCTGAAAGAGCAAGACTAAAGGTTGAACAACTTTGCGAAAAGCTTACCGGTTACTGCGGAAGTATCGCTTTTTTCTGCGTTCCTTTTACTGAAATTCAGGAGGCTATAAAAAATAACTGTCCTGAAGAATTCTTTACTATTATAATGAGAAGACTTATGATGAAAATCGCTCAGAGAATATGTGAAAAAGAAAATTGTCTGGCACTTATAACAGGCGAAAGCGTGGGACAAGTGGCAAGTCAGACTATGAACGCTCTGGCGTGTACCGACGCAGTATGTGAAATTCCTGTTTTCCGTCCTCTTATAGGTATGGATAAAACGGAAATTATAGAAATTGCAAGAAAGATCGATACTTTTGAAACGTCGATTCTTCCTTATGAGGACTGTTGTACGGTATTTACACCACGGCATCCGAAAGTCAGACCTCTTCTTGCTGACGTTGAAGCGGCGGAAAATAATTTTGATTTTTCAGAGCTTATTAACGAAGCTGTAGAAAAAACAGAACTTAAAATATTCAATCTTGAAAATTAATATTAAAAAGCGGTTAATTAAATAAATAAATTTTTTGGTGAAAATATGAAAAAATCAGATAGAAACTTAGGTGAAATAGGACAAACTTCCAAAGTGACTGCTGAGAATCTTGACAAATTGGTTACAGATGTAGTAAAATTGTTATTAAGTAAAGGGGTTACTATAGCTACAGCCGAAAGCTGTACTGGAGGACTTCTTTCAGAGCTTATTACGTCAGTACCCGGAGCTTCAAAAATATTTGAAATCGGAGTGTGTACCTATTCAAATAAAATTAAACACGAGTATCTGGGCGTTCCCAAATCTCTTTTCAGGGAGTACGGAGCGGTAAGCAGACAGGTCGCTCTTGCAATGGTTTCGGGACTTCAGAAACAGTCCGGAGCGGATATCTGCGTTTCAGTTACCGGAACTGCAGGTCCTGCCGGAGGAACTCCTGAAAAGCCTGTGGGAACTGTTTATGTGGGAATAAGCTGCGGTAAAAAGAGAATAGTAAAGCTTCTTAAGTTATGGGAGCTTGAAGATAAAAGCCGTGACAATATACGAATGAATGCGGCTTATAGGATTTTTGAATTCCTTTTGCAGATGGTTTCGGTGATGCCTGATAATCTTCCCCAGAACGGTGATGAGCCTGATATTCCTGAAAAGGATTATATGGACGTTGTTAAAAATCTTCTTCCCTGGAAAGGTGATCCGTTTTCGCAGATAATCAGAAAAATTGTATTTATGGGATCGGTGATCGTGTTTACCGTGTGCCTATTTATGGTGGTAGATTATTACTGGGAAAATCACAAGAACAAGCAGTTAGGCGATGACCTTCAGAAAATATACAGTGAAGCGGAATTTTCATATTCGTCGGTTACAGAAGAATCACAGCCCCAGAAGGTATGGACTTTAAAAGACGGCGCTAAGCTTCTTCTTGAAAGAAACAGCGATGTTGTGGGATATATTAATATTCCCGATACTGTGATAAGTTACCCTGTAGTTCAGAGAAGGTCGGAAGACGGCAACGATTATTATATGGACAAGAATATCGACAAGGAAGAAGCAAAGGCGGGAACGATTTTCCTTGACTGGAGAAATAATTTCGATTATGTGGTTAACGGAACAAAGGTGATGGAAAATTCGCAGAATCTTGTTATTTACGGTCATGATATGAAAGACGATTCAATGTTCGGAAGTCTGGGTTACTATAAGGATAGCTACGGATATTACAGCGAACACCCGATTATTGAACTTAGCTCAAATTACGAAACTTATCAGTATAAAATCTTCGCTTATTTTATAGTTGACGCTGAGGACGAAACTGAAACAAAGTTTGACTGTTGGAATACTCTTGACTTTGAAAACGAAGAGCAGTTTTATGAGTATGTCAACAACGCAAGAAAGCGTGCGCTGACTCTTAATGATGTTGATGTTAGATACGGCGATCAGCTGCTGACTTTACAAACCTGCAACGGTATGTTTGATACCGCAAGGCTTTTTGTCATGGCAAGAATGGTAAGAGAAGGCGAAGATCCTTATGAGGGTACAGACAATGTCAGAGACAATGAAAATATTCTCTGGCCGTCCATTTACTATAATTGGAATGAAAATAATTATGATCCTGATGCAGAATTTGAGGGTTATCCGTTTGCGTCAAATTAATAAAAAATAAAGAACATAAGAATAGAAGAACAGAGGTAAAAAATGAAAACAAAGAAAATGCTTGCTGCTTGTGCAGCGTCAATGGCAATAATTGCGTCGTTATCCATGACGACCGGCTGCAACAAAAAAGAATCAGATGCTTCTCAGGCAGCTGACGTATTGGAACCTGAAACAGAAGCTGTTACAGAACCGGAGGAGTATCCGGATATTGAGAATTTTTCGCCGGAACCGGATGGTATGCTGGGAAGAGCAAGATCTCTGAGAGCTATAAACGACGATGTTGTGGGTTATATTAGGATCAGCAATACTTATATTGATTATCCGGTAGTTCAGTACGACGGTGAGAATCTTGATGAAAACGGAAATGCTTATTATATGGATAAAGATATATATGGAAATTACCTGGATTCAGGTACGATATTTATGGATTACCGTGATAATTTCGGACCGGATAAAAGCCAACAGTCGCAGAATATTATGCTTTACGGTCATAATATGCTCAATGGCACAAAATTTGCTACGCTTCATTATTACAGGCAGGACGATACGTTTTATGATGATAATCCTATAATTGAATTCAGTTCAAATTATAATGATTATAAATATATTATATTCGGCTACTTTATTACAAGCGGAAGCTACGGCGAAAGCGCTTACGGTCCTGAGTTTGCATACTGGGATATGGAAAACATGGACGAAAAGGAGTTTAACGAATATGTTGAAACTGTCCGTGACAGATCAGTTATCTCTCCTGATATTGATGTTGAATACGGCGATCAGTTGATTACTCTTCAGACTTGTTATATGGACGAAGACAATTCACGTATGTTGGTTGTAGGAAGACGACTGAGAGAACATGAAACAGCGGACAATATTGACAAAGCAAGCACTGCAAAAACTGAGTCTGATGATTCTGATGTATCGGAGTCTGATGAATCTCAGGAATAAAAACAGTATTGGAGATAGATATGCATATAAGTAAAAGTAAAAAAATTATGGCGGCTTCTTTATCCGTTTTAGTTATGGGGACGGCAGTATGCGGAAGTATTGTGTATCCTATTAGAGCAGTTGAAGAAGAACCGAAAACAATTGTTTCGGATCTTGAAAATTCCGTAAAAACTCAATCGGAAACAAAGAAAGAAACTGTACCTATGTGGAAAGCAGTACTTTCTGAATATGGCGGCAGCCTTTCATTGGTTGATTATGAAACGGTAGAGGTTGAAGAGGAAGTTACTACTGAAGCAGAAGAACCTGAAGGCGAGTATATTGCAGACTCTGAGGGCGAATATGATGATACAAGCTATATTGAGTCAAGCGGCGGGGCAGTTATTGCTGATGTTCCGGAAAGACCGGAATATGATTCTATTGATATTGAATCTGGTAATTTTGGATTTACAACTTATGGTTACGGTCATGGAGTAGGATTAAGTCAGAACGGTGCAAATCATTATGCTACTTATGCTGGTTGGGATTATCAGCAGATATTGCAGCATTATTATCCCGGAACCTATATTTCAAATTCCGGTACTGCTGCTAAGGAAACTATTTCAGCAGGCGGCGTAAGCGGTTCGGCGCTGGATATTGTTTCTATGGTTACATACAACGAAGTCGGTTCTTCAATGAGTACTGAAGCGATTAAGGCTCAGGCAGTAGCAGTTTATACTTATATTAAATACAAAGGCGGAAATGCCAGCGATTTATATCCGGCATCAAATCCTCCTCAGAATGTTGTAGATGCAGTAAAATCAGTACTTGGTGAGGCAGTATACTACGATGGAAACTATGCTTTGGCAATGTTCTGTGCATCAAGCGGGGGAAGTACCGCTTCATGCTACGATATATTCTATGAAGATATTCCTTACTTAAGAAGCGTTTCCTGTGAATATGACAGTCAGTGTGATCCCCATTACGGAACAGTAGAAGTGTTCAGCGCTGAAGAGTTGAAATCAATTCTTGAATCAAATCTTGGAATTACTTTGTCAGATGACCCTTCAAACTGGGTTTCAATTATTGAGGGTGACGGCGGTTACGCTGCAAATGTTGTAGTCGACGGACAGGTTACTGTTAAGGGGAATGATTTCAGATATTATTTAGGTTTAAAATCACCTAAATTTGAATGTACATATTATTGATTAAAACGGCATTGCTGATAAAACTCGGCAATGCCGTAAATAATATTAACAAAAAGTATTCAGCGGAGGATAAAATATGAATATCTGTGAAATTATTTTTAAAACAAAGCGTAAGGAAAAGCTGAATGAAGATGAAATTAAATGCATGATCAACGGATATGTAAATGATGAGATTCCGGATTATCAGATGTCAGCATGGCTTATGGCGGTCTGTTTCAATTCTCTTACTACTGATGAAACTTTGATTTTAACTGAGACTATGAGGGATTCAGGAGATATACTTGATTTGAGTAGTATACATGGAATTACTGTTGATAAACACAGTACTGGTGGAGTTGGCGATAAAACCAGTCTTGTTATAGCTCCTATATGTGCGTCATGCGGAATTTATGTGCCTAAAATGTCGGGCAGAGGACTGGGTTTTACAGGGGGTACTATTGATAAGCTGGAAAGTATTCCGGGGTTTCAAGTAAATATTGATTTTAACAAATATATTGATATTATAAATAAAAATGGCGCTGCAATAATTGCACAAAGCGGTCATCTTGTTCCGGCTGATAAAAAATTATATGCCTTGAGAGACGTGACTGCAACTGTTGATAGTATACCGCTTATTTGTTCAAGTATTATGAGTAAAAAACTTGCAACAGGCGCAGACTGCATACTTCTTGACGTTAAAACAGGCAGCGGTGCTTTTATGAAAAATATTGACGATGCGCAGCAACTTGCTGAGCTTATGGTTCAGGTAGGGCAAAATGCCGGAAAGAAATGCCGTGCAATTATTACCGATATGAATGAACCGTTGGGAAATGCCATTGGAAATTCATTGGAAGTAATTGAGGTATGTGAAATTTTGTCCGGCAGAGAAAAAGGCAAACTCTATGAACTTTGTATTGCTCTTGCCGCAAACATGATGGAACTTGGAGGACTGGGAAGTCTGGAGGATTGTACAAGGCTTGCAGAAGATGCAATAACCAGCGGAAGGGCAATAGATACTTTCAAAAAAATGATTGAAGCTCAGGGCGGAAATCCCAATATTACTGAAGATTATTCATTGTTTAAACGTGCGGCCTATAAGTGTGAATTAAAAGCTGAGAAAAGCGGATATATTTCTTCAATAGACAGTGAAAAAATCGGAATGGTCGCTTTGCTGACGGGTGCAGGACGCCGAAATAAAAATGATAATATTGATAGTTCAGCAGGAATAATATTGAATAAGCATGTAGGAGATTGCGTTGATCAGGGCGATGTTATTATGACATTTTATTCATCTGTAGTAAAAAACTTTGATGAAGTAATAAATAAGGCAGCTGATGCTGTTGAAATATCAGGAATCATGCCGAAAATCAGTCCTGTTGTAATTAAAATTATTTGAAAAAAACTATTTGTTCATTATTACTATTGACTTATTTGAGATTAAAGTATAAAATAAATGTAATAATATTTTTGACGAGGCGGAGGACAATATGAAGACAAAGTTGGGTATTTCAGCCGGAATGATGGGCGCAATACTGTATTTTACTGCATTGTTCGGCGGTTATGTTCCGCTGTTTATAGCCGCAGGTTACGTCTTGATAAAAGAAGAAAATACTTTTGTACGTAAAGCCGCATTTAAATCAACAGTTTTGCTTTTGTTTTTTTCAGCAGTAAGTACTCTTCTAAGCTCGTTTAATGAAATATTGAGTATAATTGGCAATTTATTTGATACTTTTATTAAAGTTCCGCTGAATTTTGACGACATTTTTAACAGTATTATTTCACTGATAAAAACCGTGGTATTTGTAATTTTTGGCATAATGGCATTTAAACAGGAGGATATAAGAATCCCGCCTATTGATGATGCTATAGATAAAAAATAATTTCAGGAGGATAATGGTTATGGCTTTTTGGGATAAGGTAAAGGGCGTTGCAAATGACGCAATGAACACTTTAAGTGATGCAGCTAAGGATGTTACCGAAAGTGCTAAGGAAATGAATGAAAAATCAAAAATAAACAGAGCGATAAAGGTTGAAGAGGGTAAGATCAATAATCTTTATATGGTTATGGGCGAAAAAATTTTTAATGAAAATTCTTCTGCACCTGCCGGTTTTGAAGATCAGTTTGCCGGAATCAATACAGCTAAAAATGAAATTGAAAGACTTAAACAAGAACTTTCCAATATTGAGTCTGCTTCAAAATGTCCTAAGTGCGGCGCTAAAATAAGTCAGGGACAGAAATTCTGTCAGGGTTGCGGAAATAATCTTGATACACAGTCAGCCGGTTCAGCGACTTCACAGGATTCAAACGGTTCAGGTCAGGTTATTGTGACTCAGGGACAGGAAGTTACTGAAACTCCTGCTTCGTCAGAAAGTAATGAAAATAATTAAAAAACAGCATAAAAAATCAGTCCAAACGGACTGATTTTTTTGTTTATTCAAAAAGCGCTGTTGAAAGATATCGCTCACCTGTATCGGGTAAAAGTACTACAATATTTTTTCCTTTATTTTCTGGTTTTTTAGCCGTTTGTATTGCCGCCCACAGAGCCGCACCGCTGGAAATTCCTACAAGAATACCTTCAGATTTTGCAAATTTTCTTCCAGTCTCAAAAGCGGCTTCATTCGGTACTGGTATTATTTCATCATAAATTTTAGTATCTAGGATCTCCGGTACAAATCCAGCGCCGATGCCTTGGATTTTATGAGGACCGGCTTTTCCTTCACTTAATACCGGAGAAGATTCCGGTTCTACGGCAATTACTTTTACATCTGGATTTTTTGATTTAAGGTACTGACCTACACCGGTTACAGTACCTCCTGTACCGACTCCGGCAATAAAAATATCAACCTTACCGTCAGTATCTTCCCAGATTTCCGGACCTGTTGTTTCATAATGTGCTTTTGGATTTGACGAATTAACAAACTGTCCCAGTATTACAGAGTCCGCAATTTCCTTATTAAGTTCATCGGCTTTTGCAATTGCACCAGACATGCCTTTAGAACCGTCTGTAAGGACAATTTCTGCTCCGTAAGCCTTCAGCAGCTTTCTTCTTTCAATACTCATGGTTTCGGGCATGGTCATTATTGCCTTGTATCCCTTTGCAGCGGCAACTGCCGCAAGACCTATTCCTGTATTACCGCTTGTGGGTTCGATAATAGTAGCACCGGGTTTTAAAATGCCTTTTTCTTCAGCGTCTTTTATCATTTGTTTTGCAACTCTGTCCTTGACGCTTCCGGCAGGATTAAAATACTCGAGTTTAGCCAGAATAGATGCGTCAAGATTATTTTCAGACGCAAAGTTTGAGGCGTTGATTATCGGTGTTTTACCAATAAGCTCAGTTACACTGTTATAAATGTTTGACATAAGTTTTCCTCCTTTAAATTGCCTTGAAAGCTTCTTCAAGATCAAATAAAATATCGTCTATATGTTCAAGACCTATTGAAAGTCTAACAGTATTCGGTTTAATTCCTTGTTCTGCCAGTTCTTCTTCATTAAGCTGTGAATGAGTTGTTGAAGCCGGATGAATTACCAGTGATTTAGCGTCTGCCACGTTTGCAAGGAGTGAGAAAAGCTGAAGACTGTCAATAAATTTCTTAGCTTCTTCTTCTCCGCCCTTTACTTCAAAGGTGAATATTGAACCTCCGCCGTTAGGGAAGTACTTATCATAAAGTTCCTTATAACCGTTTTCCGGCAAAGACGGATGATTTACATGCTCAACTTTGGGATGATTTTTCAGATATTCAACCACTTTTTTAGTATTTTCCACATGACGTTCAACACGAAGTGAAAGAGTTTCCAGTCCTTGAATTAAAAGGAAGGCATTGAATGGTGAAATCGCAGCGCCTGTATCACGAAGTAAAATAGCTCTGATTTTTGTAACAAATGCTGCTGCGCCTACAGCTTTGGAAAAGCTTATTCCATGATAGCTGGGGTTTGGTTCTGTAATACTTGGAAACTTACCGCTTGCTTCCCAGTCAAACTTACCGCTGTCAATTATGACGCCGCCCAGTGAAGTACCATGACCGCCGATAAATTTTGTTGCTGAATGAACAACGATGTCAGCACCGTATTCAATAGGTCTGATAAGATATGGAGTACCGAAAGTATTATCAATAACAAGCGGAATTTTATGTGCATGGGCAATATCAGAGAGCTTTTTGATATCAATAATATTTGAATTCGGATTTCCAAGAGTTTCAATAAAAATTGCTTTTGTATTTTCCTGAATTGCCTTTTCAAAGCTTCCTTCCTCGTCCGGATCAACAAAAGTTGTTGAAATACCATATTCCGGAAGGGTATGTGCCAGCAAATTATAAGAACCTCCGTAAATAGTCTTTGATGATACTATATGATCACCTGCTTGGGCAAGATTCTGAATTGCGTAAGTAATTGCAGCAGCTCCGCTTGCTACTGCAAGAGCTGCAACACCACCTTCAAGAGCTGCAATTCTCTGTTCAAAAACGTCCTGTGTAGGGTTGGTAAGACGTCCGTAAATGTTTCCTGCATCTGTCAGACCAAATCTTGCGGCAGCATGTTCAGAATTTCTGAACACATATGATGTTGTCTGATATATAGGAACTGCCCTTGCGTCTGTTGCGGAATCAGGATTTTCCTGACCTGTATGAAGCTGCTTTGTTTCAAAACGGAAATTTCTGTTATCTTTTATACTCATTTTTATTACCTCTTTCATTTAATAATATTTTTAATAGCGTTAATTTTTAATATTTTTTAACAGCACATTCGTGAATAACATTTAAAATTATAATAATACATAAAAAACCCTCCAAAGATTAAAACATATTATTCCTAGCGACTTGGTATGTTTTAAGTATACAGTATAATTTTCCACTTGTCAATAGTTTTTTTAAAATTTTTGGAATATTTGACTTTTAATATGCATTTAGGTATAATTTTATAAAAAAGCATGTAAAGGATACGAAAATCGTATGTAACATACAGTTGCAACTCAAAGTTGCGTAAAAGAAACCGTATTTTGGTGGCGTACTGCTGCAAAAAAGTAGTAAAATAGAAGTATCAGAAGGGGGAAAGCTATATGACCTTTGGAGAAAAAATACAAAAGTTAAGAAAGGAAGCCGGTCTGTCCCAGGAAGAATTCTCTTATCAGTTAGGGGTATCACGACAGGCGGTCAGCAAGTGGGAGCGTGACAACGGATATCCGGAAACTGAGAAAATTGTCCGAATGAGCAGATTGTTTAATGTTTCTTTGGATTATCTTCTCAATGATGATGATTTACAAAAACCGGAGATCAGTCCCGATGAAAAAGGATTGTATATCAGTCGGGAAATGGCAGAGGGTTTTCTTTCATACCAAAAAAGAAAATTGCAGAAAACGGGAATTGCAGTCGGTTTGTTTTTCGGAGGTTTATCCATTTCTTTTTGGGATGCAGAAATAAGTATGGTATTGCTTATGATATGTATTATTGTAGGGATAGTACTTTTATTTTCTGTGAAGTTAGCAGATGATCCTTATCGCAGGATTTGGACAGAAAATTTATCCTTCGATAAAGCCGTAAAATCAGAGCTGATTTCTGATTATTCTGATAAAAAGAAAACAGTTCACATTATTAACCTTGTCGGAATTGCGTTGATTGCCGTAGGATTTTTGTTGTGTCCGCTTATTGTTCCTGCGGAAATGTATGTCGTAGATAATATTGTTTTTGCTTGCGGAATGATATTAGCTGGTTTAGGTGCTTTTCTTTTCGTTTATATGTCCGGCATTATTAGGACTTATCGAATATTGATTATGAATGAGGAATATCATAAAAAAAGAAGGTGAGGTTGCTTTGAAAAGAATATCAGCAGTATTTTTGATAATTAATTTTTTGTTTCTTGTCGGTTGCAGTTATCAGGATGATAGCATGGAATCCAAAAAACAAAGTCGAATAGAAATATATTCTGTTGAAAATGATAAGCTTTTAAAAACTATTGATGACCAGATTGTTGTAAACGAATTATTTAGTACTTATAATTGGGAAGAAAAAAGCGAGTTGTCTGATGATTTGATACCAGAGTACCAACTGCTGGTATATCAGGAGAAAACTATGCTATGGGGACAGGATCCTGATAAAGATAGAGAATATGAACTTATTGCAACAATTACAACATTTCTGGATAGTTCATATATCGAAGAAGTAATTTCAAGCGATGTAGTCAAAAATATGAAAATTCCGGAATATGCAATGACATTTTACTATATAATGCCTGATAAGATCATGGAGACATTACATGAACAATTAGAAGAGTAATATGTATTTGCCGTTGTTGTCAATTATAATCATATACATAAAATGACCGTAGAAGAATGATCTTCTACGGTTTTGATTTAAATATTTTTAAAAAGTAGTAACCATCAGAATTATAATATATACTGCCGCAGCTATAACAGCTGCCGGAGAAGTCAGAAAAAGATTCAGGCTTCTGAATTGCTGATGAATATTGGATTTGGGTAATTTGTTTTGCCGGCAAAAAAGAATAAACGATATGAGTCCGGCAAAAAATATTATGAATATCAATAAGTTGAAAATTATCATTAGCGCCGATTCGTTTTCGGCATAATTTAAAATAAATCCTGAAGCCGTTGACATAAGATTAATCGCAAAATGTACACATATTGAAGGAATCAGTGAATTATGTTTAACATCAAGATAACCCATGAAAATTCCCACGAGAAATGCAAGTATAAACTGAGCGACATTTCCGTGCATAATTCCAAAGAAAAAGGCGCTGATAAAGATACCAAACCGCTGACTTACTTTAGAAAATGTTTTCATAATAAACCCACGGTAAAGAAATTCTTCGGTTATAGGCGCTATAATACATGCATAGCAGGCGGAAATTATAAAAGCTTTTGGATCAGTATATTTTACAACATCAGAGTTTCCTATTAAATCGCTCTGAGTCATAATATTACCAAGAAAAGCTACTGTTATGCCGGCAATTCTTTGAATGAACAGTCCGGCTAAAATATACTGAACGATGAGAGATCCCGTCAGTTTTTGAGTTTTAAACAATGATTTTATTTCTATATCGGCAAATTTACAGCCAATGAAAAATGCGGTAAGATTAGTTGCCAGGTAGCATAAGAGAGTAATTCCGGACGTTATAGAAGATCTGTTCATGTATTCGGAAATTTTTGCTCCTTCTCCTGAGATAACATCTGACAAACTGATTCCATTTATTCCCATAAGCAACCCCATAACTGCAAAACTTAAAATATTTGCAAGTGTAACAGATATTACCAAATGAAAAAGAATTCCCCCTCCTGCAATATTGTAAAAATAACGTATCCTCTTTTTTTCTGCTTTACTGGGTAAGTGAGGAATTTTACAGCCTTCAATTGATATTTGCGGTACTATTTTTCCGTAATCATCATTGTAATCGGGATTTTCTGTAGGATTGTCAAATGCATTATGCGGGTTTATAGGTTTAGTGTATTTGGGTTCATAAATTAATTCATTACTTTCAGTATTGATTTCTGATTTGTTTTGAATATTTTCCATTTTATCCTCCATATAAAAACTATTTAATTATAATTATATATCAAATTTGACAGATAGTCAAATAATTATTGATGAAAAGTTGTGGACAAAGACTAAAAAATATGGTATAATGTTACCGATAAATAAAATACTTGGAAAGGATTATAGTAAGTATGTTTCATGAGAAATCCTGTGGTGCAATAGTCTATCGCAAGTCCCACGGAAACACAGAAATCCTGCTTATAAAGCATGTAAACAGCGGTCACTGGTCGTTTCCTAAAGGTCATGTAGAGGGTAATGAAACCGAACTGGAAACAGCTCAGAGGGAAATTAAAGAGGAAACGGGTATTGATGTTATTCTTGACCCGACTTTTCGGGAAACCGTTTCATATTCTCCGAAAAAGGATACCCATAAAATTGTCGTATATTTTCTGGCAAAGGCAAAAAATTTTGACTTTATTCCTCAGGAGGAGGAAATTGCTGAAATCAGATGGGTTGACATAGGGTACGCCGTTAATATTTTGACGTACGAAAACGACAGAGTAATTGTAAATAAGGCGAAAGCCGCTATAAAAGAAAGAGTGTAAATAATAAAAAAGTATTGCCATAAAAAGTATAACCCGGAATTTTGTCCCGGGTTATTTTTTTCTATAATACTACTTATCTTTCAATAATCTGACTTCTGTCAGGACCTACTCCTATCATAGCGATTCGGCAGCCGCAAAGCTCTTCCAGACGTTCAATATACTTACGGCAGTTTAAAGGCAGTTCTTCAAAAGTTCTGCATCCTGTAATGTCTTCTGTAAAGCCCTCAGCTTCCTCATAAATCGGCTCACAGCCTTCCAATTCTTCAAGAGTTGGAGGGAAATTATTGATAACGCTTCCATCAGGCATTTTATAGCCTACGCAGATTTTTAAAGTTCCCAGACCGCAAAGAGTATCAAGCTTGTTGATGGCAAGTCCGTCAAGACCGTTTACTCTTACGGAATGCTTAACAATAACGGCGTCAAACCAGCCGGTTCTTCTTGGTCTGCCTGTGGTTGTACCGAATTCTCCGCCGACAGTTCTGATCTTATCACCGATTTCATCGTCCAGCTCTGTAGGGAAAGGTCCTTTACCTACTCTTGTAGTATAAGCCTTTGCCACACCGATAATATTTGAGATCATTCTCGGACCTACACCTGTGCCGACGCACACTCCGGCAGACAGCGGATGAGAGGAGGTAACATAAGGATATGTACCGAAATCAATATCCAGCAATGTAGCCTGAGCACCCTCAAACATTATAGTTTTACCGGCCTTGTCAGCATCAAATGTCAGTACAGAAACATCGTCAACGAAAGGTGCAAGGATCTTTCCGTATTCATTATATTCCTTAATAACAGCTTCTATGTCAACAGCTTCTCCGCCGTAAACCTCTGTTATAATTTTATTTTTCAGCTTTCCTGTAGATCTTACCTTTTCAGCAAATACCTCAGGATGAACCAGATCATAAATTCTGATCCCGCAGCGTTCATATTTATCCATATATGTAGGACCGATACCTCTTTTAGTAGTACCGATATCTGAGTTACCCCTGAACTGTTCAGAAAGACCGTCAAGAATAATATGCCAAGGCATTACAACATGAGCTCTCGGATCTATTTTCAAATTATCGGTAGAAATTCCTCTTTCGTGGAGGGATTTAAGCTCACCGGTAAAGTCTTTAGGATCAAGAACTACTCCGGCTCCGATAAGGCAGAGCTTGTCCGGATAAAGGATTCCGGAAGGAATTAGGTGAAGTTTGTATGTTTCACCGTTGTTTACAACAGTATGACCGGCGTTGTTACCGCCCTGAGAACGAACTACAACATCAGCACGTGAAGCAAGAATGTCTATAATTTTTCCCTTGCCTTCATCGCCCCACTGAGTTCCGACAACAATATTAGCAGGCATTTCTTTTCCTCTTTTCAATAAGTTTAGGTACGCTTCAGAACAGATTCTTATACATACACTTATTATTATATCAGAAAAAAAACGGCATTTCAAGAGAAATCGCCGTTTTTTTCTAATATTGCATAAAATTGTAAAAATACATAATAAACATTAAAAATTTATTGTAATTTGTAATAAATAAAAATTACCTCAAGATACTTGATAAATATGCCCAATTAGTGCTATAATAAAAATATATGTGAACATTTTATTAATTTTTAACTGCTAAGTCGTCTGCTGATGGTTCTGCAAACATAATATGCAGGTATACAAAGAAAAAACCACAGAACTGTAAACGGCAGACATATTTGACCCAGCACATTAAACGGCATGTCTGAATAATCCCACACATTCCATCGAAGTATAATGTTCACGATAACTCCTACCGTAAATTCTACGGAAGTTATTATAACTGAACCTATCAGGCATTTCTGCCACAGAGGCGTACCGGTAAGCCGTACATGCATTTCATAGAGTATAGTAAGAATCAAACCGCCGGTAAGGGTCATTGTCCAGTGTGTAAATCCTCTGGAGGCTATTTCAAGTAAACTGTATACAAAGCAGCCGGTTAAAAAAACCAGCATTCTGACTCCAATATTTTTCAAAGGGTCACCTCCTCTATGTTTTTATTATGTATTTTATAAAACATAATTATGCAATATAAATCAAAAAAGCCGTGTATACAATGCGGCAGAACGGAGAGAAATTTATGAGAAAAAGCGGTATTTTAATGCATATATCCAGTCTTCCTTCAAAGTACGGAATAGGAAAAATGGGTAAATCCGCCTATGACTTTGTGGACTTTCTTGTCAGTGCCGGAGTAAAGTGCTGGCAAATCCTGCCTCTTTCTCCTACAAGCTACGGTGATTCGCCGTATCAATCATTTTCAGTATATGCCGGAAATCCGTATTTTATTGACTTTGAAACGCTCAAACGTGAAGGACTTATAAAAAAATCCGATTATGAGGATATAAAATGGCAGGATAATGACCATCAGGTAAATTACAGTATAATCTACAATAATTGTTTTAAAGTTTTAAGACAAGCTTATAAAACATATAAAAGGGACATTTCCAAAAGGTACAAAACTTTTGTTGAAAAAAACAGCTCTTGGCTTGATGATTATGCATTGTTTATGGCTCTCAAATTCAAAAATAACGGTAAACCTTGGTATGAATGGGACAAAAAACTGGCAATGCGAGACAATAACGCATTGAAAAAAGCTTCCGAGGAACTTGAAAAAGAAACAGAATTTTTTAAATTTATTCAGTATAAATTTTTCAGACAGTGGAGTAATTTGAAAAAATACGCCAATGACAAAGGCGTGGAAATCATTGGGGACATGCCTATATATGTTTCCTATGACAGCGTTGAAGCATGGGTGTCTCCGGAGCTTTTCCAGTTTGACAAACATAAAAAACCGAAAGATGTTGCCGGATGTCCACCGGACGATTTTGCTGTAACAGGTCAGCTTTGGGGCAATCCTTTATATGACTGGGAATACCACAAAAAAACCGGTTATAAATGGTGGATCGACAGACTTCAATTCTCAGCGTCCATTTACGATATAGTAAGAATAGACCATTTCAGAGGATTTGAAAGCTACTACGCTGTTCCTTACGGTGATGAAACCGCAGAAAACGGCGAATGGCGGAAAGGTCCGGGAGCAGAGCTTTTCAAAGCTGCTGAAAAAGCACTGGGCAAACTTAACATCATTGCCGAGGATCTGGGTTTTATCACCGAAGACGTTTACAAAATGCTTGCCGATGTAGGATACCCGGGAATGAAGATTTTACAGTTTGCATTCGGTGAGGACAGTACAAACGAGCATCTCCCCCACAATTTCACATCCTCCAACTGTATTGCATATACAGGAACTCATGACAATGAAACTCTTAAGGGCTGGGTAAGTTCGCAGTCGTCAGATACACTTAAATACTGTATGGCATATCTTGGTGTAAAAAAGAAAAAGGATATTCCCAAAAACATCATAAAGCAGACGTGGGCAAGTGTTGCACAAACAGCAATTGCACAAATGCAGGATTTTCTTAATTCCGATGCGTCAGCAAGAATGAATACACCGTCAACACTGGGAAATAACTGGCAGTTCAGAACCTCAGAGGACGATTTTACCGACAAGCTGGCAAAACGTATACTCAAGTTGAATAAAATGTATAACAGATAATAATTTTAAAGGAGGATCTTTAATGGAACAGTACAAAGAAAAACTCAGATCCGCTCTTCTGGGCTGCACTACTCCTCAGGAAATACACAATGCACTTGGCAATGCAGTAATGGAATATGCGTCGGAAAACTGGCAAAAATCTAAAAACGCACATCTTAACAGCAGGAGAGCCTGTTATTTTTCAATGGAATTTTTAGTAGGAAGAGCTGTTTTTAACAATCTTCTTTGTCTTGGCATTTATGACGAAACTGAAGCGGTACTCAATGAAATGGGCAAAAGTCTTTCAGAACTTGAAGAAATCGAGGACGCCGCTCTCGGTAACGGCGGCTTAGGACGCCTTGCCGCATGCTTTCTTGACAGTGCAGCATCACTTGACCTGCCCCTTGACGGCTACGGAATCAGATATAAATACGGTCTGTTCAAGCAGGGAATTGAAAACGGTTTCCAAACTGAAACCGCTGATAACTGGACTAAATACGGTGATCCGTGGTCTGTAAGGCATGACGAAGAAACTGTTGAAGTAAAATTTAACGGTCAGACTGTAAAGGCAGTTCCTTATGATATGCCGATCTTCGGCTGTAAGACAAATCATATAAGTACTTTGAGACTTTGGCAGTCGGAGGCTATAAACGAATTTGACTTCAATCTGTTCAATCAGCAGAAGTATACTGAAGCAAGTCTAGAAAAAAATTCCGCAGAGGATATCTCAAGAGTACTCTATCCGAACGACGATACAAGAGAAGGTAAAAAGCTCAGACTGAAACAGCAGTATTTCTTTTGCAGCGCTTCCTTGCAGGACATTACTAAAAAGCATTTTGACCGTTTCGGCAGTCTTGAAAATATTTCAGACAGTATTACAATTCAGTTGAACGATACTCATCCCGTTATTTCCATACCTGAATTTATCAGGATACTTGTAAACAGCGGTATGGACTTTGAAAGAGCCTTTGCCATTACTAAAAAAGTTTTCAACTATACAAACCATACTGTAATGCCTGAAGCCCTAGAAAAATGGGAATGCGGACTTGTTGAAGAGCTTTTGCCGGAGGTTTATTCAATTATACTCCAAATAAATGAAAAGCTTATTGCCGAAATGTTCGCAAAAGAAAAAACTTCCGAAGAAATCGAAAAAATCAAGATTGTAAGAAATGGTCTTGTAAATATGGCTGATATGGCTGTTTACTGTTCTTCATATGTTAACGGAGTTGCAGAAATACATACTGAGATCCTTAAGGACACTGTTCTTGCAGATTGGTATAAGCTTTATCCGGAACGTTTCCAGAACAAGACAAACGGTATTACTCAGCGCCGCTGGCTTGCTTTGTGCAACAAGGAGCTTTCTGACCTTATTACAGAACTTCTGGGCTCTGACAAGTGGATCACAAATCTTGACGAACTGAAAAAGCTCTCCGGATATGCTGAGGACGAGGAAGTAATAAACCGCTTCATGAATATTAAAAAGAATAATAAAAAAGCTCTTGCAGACTATATTCAAAAAAATGAAGGTATTACGATCGATCCGCATTCAATATTCGACATTCAGATCAAAAGGCTTCACGAATACAAACGTCAGTTGCTGAACGCTTTTTCAATCCTTTATATTTACTTCGGTATTAAGTCCGGAGAAATTATTAATATGAATCCTGTTACCTTTATTTTCGGTGCAAAATCCGCTCCGGGCTACCGAAGAGCAAAGGGCATCATTAAATTTATTAATGAAATTGCAAAACTTGTGGATAATGATGAAGAAGTAAGCAGATATGTAAAGGTCGTTTTTGTTTCCAATTATAACGTATCATACGCTGAAAAACTTATTCCGGCAGCAGACGTTTCAGAACAGATTTCAACAGCCGGCACAGAAGCTTCCGGTACGGGAAATATGAAGCTTATGCTTAATGGTGCGGTTACTCTTGGAACATATGACGGTGCAAATATTGAGATTGTTCAGGAAGCCGGAGAAGAAAACAATTACATTTTCGGAGCAAGAGTCGAAGAACTCAAGGAAATTATGCCTGAATATAACAGCCGTAAGATTCTTTCTGAAAATCCAAGGATCAGACAGGTCGTTCAGACTCTTATTGACGGTACTGTTTCCGACGGCGGTACGGGATATTTCAGAGAGCTTTACTTCTCCCTTACAGACGGAGCGTCATGGCATTCTCCGGATAATTATTATCTGCTGGGTGACTTGGAGAATTATATTGACGTCAAGCTGAAATGTATAGGCGATTTCGGTAATAAAAAGCTTATCGGTAAAAAGATGTGGCTTAATATGTGTAATGCAGGCAAATTCAGCTCTGACCGGACTATTAATGATTATGCTGAAAATATATGGCATATAGGCAAGGTTGAAATATAAATAAATATCAGGGACTGAATTTAAAATTCATTCCCTGATATTATATCATATAAAACAATATAAACAAAAAAACGTCTGTAAAGACGCTTTTTTGTTGTGTGGTATAGAGAAAGAAAAAAACAATGAAGATACCGTATTTCAACAAGTATCTAAAATATTGTAAAAATCATAAGTTATTTTTTTTGCATTTTTTACAAATGCCTTCAAAAGCAAGGGAAGACGTATTTATACTGAATCCTGTTTTATCAGAAATTTTTTTTTCAATTACGCTAAGCTCCGGAATACATATATCACTGACTTCACCGCATTTGATACATACCAAGTGCTGATGGTCTGTAAGTGTGCCGTCAAAACAATCGGAACCGTTAGGCACACTGATTTTTTTCAGCATATTATTTTCAGCAAGAAAATTAAGATTTCGGTAAACAGTTCCCAGACTTAGTTCAGGATTATCTTCCTTGAGAAAATTATAAACAAAATCAGCAGTAGGATGAACCTTATTGTTTAATACAGCATTCAGAATTAGCTCTCGTTGTTTTGAATAACGCATATTAAAATCTCCAAATAGCTTAAGTAAGTTAAGTACATACCAACCACTGTGAATATTATAACAAAAAAAAGATAAATTGTCAATAGTTTTTGAAAAAAATTACAAGAAAATTCTGTAAAATTATACTTTGCACCAAATATGATTTTAATTTTTTACTTGACAAGGATAAATATTAATTGTATAATTTAGACATATGAATGTTTCTATTACAGTGAGGAAATATATAAATGTGACATGAGCACAGCATTTCAGTCTAAAAACAATTAAATAATGAAACGGAGATTTAAATGATTCTTTCAATAGATATCGGAAATACAAATATTGTCATAGGATGCGGTGAAAACGGAAAAATTAATTTTGTTGAAAGGTTATCTACATTCAACAACCGAACAGCACTTGAATTTGCAATTTTGTTTAAAAATATTCTTGAAATATATAATGTAAATGAAAATGACATTGAAGGGGCAATAATTGCTTCGGTCGTACCGTCCGTCACAGGCAATGTAAAATCTGCCGCTGAAAAAATTATAGGAAAAAAGGTTATGGTCGTAGGACCGGGAATAAAAACCGGGTTAAGCATTGTAATTGACAATCCTGCGCAGCTGGGTGCAGATCTGGTGGTAGGCGCAGTTGCCGGCATACACTATTACGGCTCACCACTTATCATTTTTGATTTGGGTACTGCCACGACCGTATCGGTAATTGATAAGAACAGCAATTATATAGGCGGAATAATAATGCCGGGAGTTAATACCGCTCACGAAGCGCTGACAAAAAATACTTCTCTTCTTCAGAATGTAGCAATTGAAGCTCCGAAAAAAATTATAGGTAAAAATACTGCTGACTGTATGAAAAGCGGCGCCGTTTACGGTACTGCCGCTTCCATAGACGGAGTGATCTGCCGTATTGAAAAAGAACTGGGATATAAGCCTAAGGTAATAGCAACAGGCGGTTTAGCTGAAAGTATAGTACCTTACTGTACCAATAAAATTATTACTGATGATGAACTCCTGCTGAACGGTTTAATGCTTATTTATCAGAAAAATATTTAAATAAGAAAAGGGCTGAAAATTCAGTCCTTTTTTATTTTTGTAATATCAATTTTTTCCGGAACATGAAGAACAAGAACATCATTTTCCTCAATATCCGTAGGTCCTCTGGGAATTACGACCTCCTGACCTCTTTTAATAAGGATAACAAGATTGCTGGATACTTTTGCAAAGTCTGATATTTTCTGACCTATCCACTTATTTCCCGAAGATATTTTATATTCTGTAAACTGTATATCTCCGGTACCGTGGTATTCCGGAGCGCTTACTACTACAATGTCCCCGTCCTTGATTTTAGTTTTTCCGTTTGGAATAATACTTTGATCTCCACGAATTATAAGTACAAAGAGCAGATCCCACGGAATGGAAAGTTCCCTGATCCTTTTGTCTTTCCATGGGTGTTCTCCCTGAACGGTAAGCTTTATAAATTGAACGTCAAGCTCCTCCACATAGTCGTTAAAGGTTTTGAGTACGTTTGAATTATTGTCGACCATGCCGAATACCTTTGCCATAAATGGAATAAGAGTACCCTGGAGCGATATGGAAATAAGTACTATACAGAATACTATATGAAAAATATCATTTTTTAAATTTTCTGCTGTAACAGTAGCCATAATGGCAAAAACAATTGAAGCAGCACCTCTTAACCCCGACCATGATACAAGCAGCGATTGCCTTATACTGCATTTCATAGGAGTCAGTATTCCGAATGTGACAATCGGTCTTGCTATCAGCATAAGGAAAAGTGAAATTGCCAGCGCTGTCGGAAATACTTTAGGTAATGCAGATGGAAAGGAAAGTAGTCCCAAAAGGAAGAAAATAAGCATTTGCATAAGTCCTGTCAGACCGTCAAAGAAATGCACCATGGACTTTTTATTTTTTATATCGGAGTTACCGAGAATAATACCGACTATATATGTACTTAGGTAACCGTTTCCTCCTATTGCTGACGGAAGCGCATAAGCGAGGACGGCAACCGCAAGGACAAATGCCGCATCAAAGCCTTCAGTAGAGAATTTAAAATGCTGCAGCACTAATTTTGCCCCGATTGCAATAACAAAACCGAAGATCAAACCATACGCAAATTGAGCAAAAATCAGATATACAATAGCTCCGCCGCTGATCTTACCTCCCATGATCGAAAGTATAATTGCAGTCAGCATATACGAACATGGGTCATTACTTCCGCTTTCCATTTCAAGCAAGGAAGCTGTATTTTCCTTAAGACCAAGCTTTTTTGAACGCAATATTGAAAATACCGATGCAGCGTCAGTAGAGCTTATTACCGATCCGGTCAGCATACTTTCCCATAGCGGAAATTTAAGAATAAAGTGACAGAATAATCCTGTCAGTCCTGCGGTAGCGGCAACGCCTACAGTTGACATGACTATTGATTTTGCCGCTACAGGCTTAGCTTCGCTCCATCTGGTACCGAATCCTCCGTAAAACATAATGAAAATCAATGCAATAGTACAGATTTGTTCTGCAAAGTCATAATTTTCAAATGGAATTTTCAGAATACCGTCAGAACCGAATAGCATTCCAAGTCCGATAAAGGCGATAAGTACGGGTACTCCGATTTTATTTGAAATTCTGTTGATAAGTACGCAGATTATTATTACAGCCGCTGCTGCCAGCAAAGCGATTGACATTTATACCTCCTCTGTTGTACGTTTATTGGATTTTGAATGGTTTCGGAAAGGAGTAAAGATAATGTAAAATTACCGCTATATATTTTTTCATATTTAAAAAATAATAGTAATTATACAGAGAGCCAGTATTAATGCACATATAACAAAATTAAAAATGCCGGCACCTTTGCGTTTCATTTGCAGAGCTTCAACGCCGTTCCAGCCTGAAACCACGCAAAGAATAATTGTAGATATGATCATTCCTATAGTTTTTGGAATGATTTCGATCCATCCAAGAATAACTATTACTATTACCAGTATGCAAAGTATAGCGCGGACTATAGCCAGTTTTTTTCTTTTGTCTTCATTCATTATGATTACCTCCGTTTTTTCTTGTTACCTTGTGTTTTGAGCCGTCTTTTTCGACTATATATGTATTATCAAGCTGAGAAGTCAGACTTCTGACAAAACTGTCACGGTATTCCTGTCTCAGCGTTGCTTGTTCTTTTTTTTCTTCCGGAGTCAACTCTTCTCTACGGGACTTTCGGGCAAGAAAGTTTATTCTGTCAATTTTGTACTGTTCCATATTTTCTCCAATCACCAGTTTTCATGATTTGAATATACATATATAATAACATATTTTTAATTTTAATTCAATATGTGCTTGCATTTTTTTGCAAATATGTTATTATATTTATAAAAGGAAAAAGCAGGGGAGAGAAAAATGAATAAGACAGCTATAATTACAGGCGCTTCAAGGGGAATAGGTAAAGCGTCGGCATATAAGCTTGCGGAGGACGGTTTTATACCTGTTATAAATTACCGCACACATAAGGCCGAAGCAGAAAAAATTGCCGCAGAAACCGGAGGCTTTGCAATTTGTGCAGACGTATCAGACAGAATTGCAGTTGACAATATGATCAGAGAGACTATGAAAAAAACAGGGAGAATTGACGTACTGATAAATAATGCCGGTATATCGGTATCGGGACTTTTTATGTATATTACTCCTGAACAGGAAGAACTTATATGGAAAGTAAACGTTCAGGGTACGTATAACTGTACCAGAAGTGCGCTGCCGTTTATGATAAATGCCAAAAGCGGGAAAATAATAAATATTTCCTCCATGTGGGGACAAACAGGCGCTTCCTGTGAGGTTCATTATTCTGCGTCAAAAGCGGCAATAATTGGATTTACTAAAGCTCTTGCCAAGGAATTAGGACCTTCAGGTATTAATGTAAACTGTATTGCTCCCGGCGTTATTCTGACGGATATGAACAATTCTTACAATGAAGAAACAATGGAAAGTTTAAAGAATGAAGCTCCATTGGAACGACTTGGCAAACCCGAAGATATAGCCGAATCAATATCTTTTCTTGCATCAGAAAAAAGTTCATTTATTACCGGTCAGATTCTCGGTGTAAACGGTGGATTTATTATCTGATTTAAAAAATATAAATATTAATAATTTGTAAAAAACCACAAAAATAAATATTATTTTTGTGTAAAATTTATTCCCGTTGTAGAAGTACGGAAATAAAATTGCTGAAAGTGAAATTTCCTATTGAACTTTAAATTTTATTGTGATATATTATGTTATGGAACAAAAATAAATTTCAATTCAGAAAGAATGAGGGGCTAAATGAAAGAGAAATTTTTAAAAGTCAAATCAGCTTTCGGAAAATTAAATGCTAAGAGAGACGAGAATTCCGAAAAGTATAAAATGACAAATTTATTACTAACCGTATTATTTCCGATATTCATAGTTTGTATGGCAGAAATAAATCAGGGAAAATACCCGTCCAAATTTATTTTATTTGCCGCTTCAAGACCGTCAGTTATTTTATTTAACGTATTAATTGCGTCATTGATATTCTATGGATTTCTTCTTCTTTTTAGAAAGGGTTGGATAGCAGTACTCACACAATCATTTATTTATATGGCGCTGAGTATTACGGAATTGTTTAAATACAATACCAACGGCAATCATTTGATAATGACAGATATGAAGCTTATAAAAAGTGTAAAAAGTTTAACATCTTTTGCGTACATAAAAATCACTCCTATGCTTGTTGCATACGTACTGATTGTCTTGGCTTATTTTCTGGCAGTTTTCTGGTTCAATCCAAAAATGAAAATGAAAATTTCCAGAAGAATTGCTCCGGCTATTGCCTGTATAGGAGCGTGCGTTTCGGTTATTACTATTCCCGCAGTTTCAAAACCGGTATATTCGTTGTTTGATCTTGATACAACTTCTGCCGATAATACATTTAAGCTGAATGAAAAATTTGATAATAACAGTTTTCTGGCATTTTTCTGTCAGACAGCTTCTGAAAATCTTGCCAATCAACTGAAAGAACCGGAGAATTACAATGACGATACTGTAACGGCAATGATGAATGTTGATATTGATAATGACAGTACATCATTTTCAAAAGAAAAACCAAATGTTATTATGATCATGTCTGAAGCTTTTGCTGATTTCAGACGCTTTGAAGATCAGCTTGATCTAAATATCGGCGATACATACGCCGGATTTGACGCTGTTGCAGAAGAAGGCTATACAGGTACTGCAATTGTTCCGACCTATGCAAGCTGGACAGTCAGAACAGAATTTGAACTTAATTTCGGTCTGCCGGTTAGATCACTGAACGATCCTAACATGCCGCAGAGACTGCTTCTTGACAGAGCACAACCTACCATTGCGTCCTATTATAAGGACTGGGGCTATTCAACTGCCTATGTACACCCGTTTATGGGTTCGTTCTACAGCAGAGAAAGAGTCTATGCAAATTTTGGTTTTGATCAGTTGATTTTTGATGAAGATTTTACAGTACCGATCGAATATTACGGTACATATATAGAAGATAAAACAGTTTTCAATCAGGTAGAAAAGCTTATTAAAGAAACCGATGAACCGCTTTTCCTGCACACAACAACTATGCAGAATCATCAACCTTATGATCAGGGCGAAAATCCTGAAGATGAAATGGGAAATTACTTCCAATGGATAGAACATACAGGTACTGATTTTGAAGCATTTATCAATAATCTCAAGGAAATTGACGAACCTACCGTTGTATTTATGATAGGAGATCATTATCCTTCTCTCAAAGGTGAAAACAGTGTTTATGATCAGCTTGGCATGAACGGTGACAATTGCGGAGTTCTTTACGAGCAGCCATTTATCGTATGGAGCAATTATGATCTTGATTACAGCGGTATGCCGCAAGAAAAGTTTTCAACATTCTATGCACCGTATGTTTTAATGGATCTTATTGACGCTCCAAGAGACAGTTTTATTCAGGCTATGATGGATAAAATGGAAACTACACCTGTTTATTCAACAAATTATGATGCATCTGTGGGCAGAGACGAGGACTTGGATATTCTCACTTACGACAGAATTTTAGGTGATATTGTTTCATCAAATGCGATTCCCGAGGAACTTAGAAAAAACGCTGATGAAGTAGAATAATAAAACAAAACGGACGTCTGTAAAAAGACGTCCGAATTTATAATTGAAAGGAATCTAATATGAAAGAAATTAAAATTGGAATGAAATCAGAAGCAGAAACAATTGTTACAAAAGAAAATTTTGCTGTTACTGTTGGCAGTGGTTCTCTGGAAGTCTTTGCGACTCCGATGATGACTGCACTTATGGAAAAAGCAGCGGCAGCTACCGTATCAGAATGCATGGAAAATGACGAAACAACAGTTGGCACTATGCTGAATATTACTCACAGTTCCGCTACTCCGGAGGGAATGAAAGTAAAAGCATATGCTGAAGTGACCGAAGTAAACGGACGTGAAATAACCTTCCGTGTTTGGGCAGAAGATGAAGCAGGTTTAATTGGTGAAGGTACTCACAAGCGTTTTGTGGTTTTTGCAGAAAAATTCATGAAGAAAACAAAATCAAAAAATAATTAATATTTTAATATAATAAAATTTTTTTAAAATTTTGAATGATTCCATGATTAATGTCAATAATACTTATGCGGTTAAAAATTCACCGCTTAAATATTACGGATTCAAAATGCGTTTATGCTTTTTCCATTCCTCCGCACGGGAAGCTAAAGCAGCTTTTTGAATGTCGTGCGGAGAATGGAGATTAATCATGAGCAATCAGAACAACCAAAACAACCAGAATCAGAACAATCAGCAGAACAACAACCAGCAGAATAATCAGAATCAGAAAAATCAGCAGAACAATCAGCAGAATAACAACCAGCAGAACAACAATCGCTAATTAAAAAAGCGGTACTTAATTGTACCGCTTTTTTATTATAATAATGTATATCTTGGCTGACCGTCAACCAGTCCGACAAACAGTGATTTTGGTCTTGCCCACATTTCACCTGTAGAAAGTGACTTATAAATTACAAGTTCCTCCAGAGTTTCACTGTGCTTTACAATTGAAACAAGTTCATATTCTCCGCCTTTATAATGACGGTATTTTCCGCCGATCACAATTTCTGTTTCAGTCGGCTTTTCTTCATGTACCGGTTCCGGTTCTTCGTTTACAATAGCGTCTTCAACAATTATCATTGATGAAAACGGCGGCATTTTAATATACGCATTACCGTTTTCAACATTTACTCTGTTTCCACTGAGAACATCAACAAGCGCCGGTCTGTCAGTACCAAAACTCAAGTCAAAATCTCTGTCCTCAAGATTGAGCGCTACATAAACCTGCTGACCGTTCAATTCTTTCAGGAAAAGCATCTGCTGATTTCTTATTATAATCGTATGGTATTTACCTGTTCTCAATGCAGGATAAGCTTTATAGATTCTTCCCAGCTTTACAATATGAGCATAAAGCTTTGTGTTTTCAGAATTCATATCACCAAGATTCAGGCATGGTCTTAGATTATCGTCTGAATTATTTTCCTTAATACCCTTTACTCCATATTCCCCGCCGTAATAGATCGACGGTATACCCGGCATAGCGTAAAGCATTGTATATACATTGTAAATATGCTCAGGATTTGTAAGAGTGCTTGCTATACGGTTTACGTCATGATTATCAACGAAATTGTAAAGATTTATTCCGGGATAAATAGCATTGCTTCCCGACTGACGGTTTATAGAATAATCTATTTCAAAATAGTTCTTTGTATTATGCGAGGAATAAATTCCTTTATAACACTCATAGTTTGTTACACTGTCAAGCATTTCCGGATTTGCCCAGCGTTTATAGTCGCCGAAAATAATTTCACCCATGAGCCAGAATTCCGGATTTTTTCCTTTACAGTGTGAACGTATTCTCTTGAAAAAATCAAATTCAACACAGTCCGCAGCATCAAATCTGATACCGTCTATCTCAAATTCATTCATCCAAAAATCGACAACATCAATAAGGTAATCGCAAACCTCCGGATTTCTAAGATTCAGCTTAACCAGATTATAATGACCGTTCCAGCCTTCATACCAGAAATTATCTCCGCACGGACTCTGTCCTCCGAAGTTCAGATTATGAAACCATCCGCAGTAAGGAGAATTCTGACCGTTTTGCTGAATATCCTTAAACTTTTCAAAGCCTCTTCCAACGTGATTAAAAACGCCGTCCAGTATAATTTTAATACCGTTCTCATGAAGCTGACGGCAAATGTCTTTAAATGAAGCGTTGTCGCCCAGACGTCTGTCAACAGTTTTGTAGTCAATGGTATCATAGCCGTGTTCAACAGATTCAAATACAGGACCAAGATAAACAGCGTCAACATTCATTTCCTTAAGATGAGGAATCCAGTCAACAAGCTTGTTCAGACGGTACTGAACTTCTCCTCCCTCATTATATTTAGGAGCTCCGCAAAACCCCAAAGGGTAAATGTGATAAACTATCGCATTATCATACCAAAAATTACTCATTGTTATTCACCTTTCTATTTTGATTCTAAAAAGTATGTGGCTTCCATATCCGCAACGCTTAATGCGAATGCAAGAGGAAACATTTCAAATGCTTTTCCGATACTATTTCTATCTTCAATACCGGAAAAACCCATATGGTATCTTATAGCAAAGGCTTCTTCCCTGGTAAGCCGCATAAAGCCTGATACTATATAAACGGATTTTTCACCATGTCCATATGGCAGCTGGTCATTAATTGTATAATAAGGAACCTTTTCCCATACTCCCTGTTCATTTTTAGCATTACGGTAATCCACCGAATAAAAATTCATTTTACATACGTCATGAAGCAAGGCTGTTAAAGCAATACTTTCGTTAGTATATTCCATTCCGTAAACGTCTTTGGTACGCTGTCTTGAAAGATAATCCTTAAGACAGTTATACACGTTAATACTGTGCTGAACCAGTCCTCCGGCATATGAACCATGAAAACGTGTGCTGCATGGAGCAGTAAAAAAATCGCTCTGTTCGGAAATAAGATAATTTAACAGTTTGTCCGAACCGGGGCGTGTTATATTTTCCTTATAAATCTCAATAAATTCATTTTTATTTTTTTCAAGCATCTGATAACTCCTGATATTTTAGTTATTATATTTTAACATGTTTCTGATTTAATTTCAACCTTTTTTAGTTATAAATAATCAAAAATAATTTGTAAATAATGTATAATTAGTAATTTAATATATTTATTTTTGTTGAAATAATTCATAAAATATGAAAAATTAACAGATTTCTTTTTTAAAATCCCAAAAAAACTATTGACTAAAATTCATTTTTAGTTTATGATATAAATGTATAATTTTACAGAAAATTTAATCAATGCAAGGAGAAGTATGGAATGAAATATTATATTGGTATCGACCTGGGCGGAACAAATATTGTTGCAGGAGTGGTTGACGAAAATTACAACATTATTTCAAAAGCCAGTACAAAAACAAATCTACCCAGACCTGAAAAGGAAATTGCAGACGATATGGCAAAGGTTTCCGTACAAGCAGTCAAGGAAGCCGGAATTTCGATGGAGCAAATTGAATGGGTAGGTATCGGAACTCCCGGCATTGCAAACAGCGAAAAGGGTATTATTGAATATTCATGTAACTTAGGTTTTAATAACACTCCTATGGTTGAATATATAAAAAAATCTATTGACAAGCCGGTGTTTATTGAAAATGACGCCAATGCGGCGGCTTACGGCGAATATGTTGCCGGTGCGGCAAAAGGCGCTAAAAACGCAGTGTGCATTACTCTTGGCACAGGCGTTGGCGGCGGTATCATTATTGACGGTAAAATTTACTCCGGTTCAAATTTTGCAGGCGCTGAAATCGGTCATACTGTAATTGAAGTGGACGGTCCTCAGTGTGCGTGCGGAAGAAAAGGCTGCTTTGAAGTATTCTCATCTGCTACAGGTCTTATCAGAATGACAAAGGAAGCTATGGAAGCCGATAAAGACAGCGTTATGCACAAAATAACTTCCGAACGCAAAGGTAAGGTCACTGCAAGAACTTCGTTTGACGCTATGAGAATGGGTGACAAAACTGCAAAAGCAGTTGTTGACAAATATATTAAGTATCTGGCTGCCGGAATCACAAATACAATAAATATTTTCCAGCCTGATATTCTCTGCATAGGAGGCGGCGTATGCAATGAGGGAGATCCGCTTCTTCTTCCTGTTAAGGAGCTTGTAAAACAAGAGGTCTATACAAAGAATTCTCCTAAAAATACTGAAATAGTCATTGCCAAGCTTGGAAATGACGCCGGTATAATCGGTGCGGCATTCCTTGGAAACGCTAAATAAATTATTATATAATGATAACAGCCTGAGAAATATTTTTCTCAGGCTGTTGTTTTTGCCGTTTTATCAGGCAGTTTTTAGTTTAAAGAATAAATCCTTCTGCTCTTAACCTGTCAATTGCGTCGCCAAGTACTGCGGCATTTGTACTTGAGACAGAATGAAGAAGGTAAATACCTCCTCCGTGTGCCGATGAAACTATACGTTCAAGCGCCTGCCCCGGATCGGGCTGATCATCTGTTTTCCAGTCAACGTAAGCAAAGCTCCACATTAAAGTTTTATATCCCATTTCACTGCATACTGACAATGATTCTTCAGAAAATTCGCCGCATGGAGGCCGCAGATACTGCATTTCATATCCATACTTATCCGCTACAAATTCATGAAGACTCATGACTTCATCCTTTAATTCTCCGGCGTTCAGTTCAGGCATTGAAGCGTGAGTCATACCGTGATTTCCCAGAACATGTCCTTCGTCTATCATTCTTTTTACCAGTGTTTCTTCCTTTTTGGCGTAGTCTCCTGTCAGAAAGAATATTGCTTTAACGTTTTTTTCTTTTAATACGTCCAGAATCGGAGCCGTATATCCGTTTTCATATCCTTGGTCAAAGGTGAGAATTATTCTTTTTTTATCGTTTGTCAGTGCATAAGCGTCATATTGATTGTATTGAGAGTTAAAGTCTGCCGCCCCGACAGGACAGTTTTGACTGTCGGTAGCTGTTCCCTGACCATAGCCGTGTTTTTCACTGCTTAAAGCTTTAACATGCTGTATGGGTATCAGGGTTAATATCAGGGCAGCAGTGATCACAGTTTTTTTTACATTCATTCTGCCACCTCATACCGCTTTTTCAAGCGGTAATAGTATTATTACCGGTTAATTTGTTTTATATGAAAGGTATTTTTTTGAAGTTATTTTTTTGTATTTTGTTTTATCATTAATTTGATCATAGCTGTCAGCAGTTCTTTTTGCTGTTCGGTCAATTTATAATAATCGCTTAAAAGCTGTTTTTCTTCACTGTTTTCATAAGGAATATAATCAAGGAGATAATCTACTGACACTCCGAATATTTTTGCAATGCTTTTTAATGTTGTGCAATCGGGTTCATGCTTATTTTTTATATATCCGTTAAGTGTTGTAGGAGCTATTTTAAGTTTTACAGCAAGCTCACGCTGAGACATATTATTTTTGTCAAGCAAATTTATAATAACATTTCCGATGTTCATTTTATTCACCTCATACACATTATAGAATATGAAATAATTAAAAAAAGATAAATACTAGAAATTAGAACATCATATTGACAAATTCGACTAATTAGTATATAATTTGTATATATTCTAATAGTGATGTGGTGCTTTAATGAAAAGAATGGACTTGATATTTAATATTTTTTTTTCAAAATTATTTTTGCTTTTTAAGCTTACAGGAAAGGGAATTTGCAGATTATTTTCACAAAACTATAAGGAGTGCGGGGAATCAGATTTGTTATATATTATAGTATGTGTATTATTATGCTTTGCCTTATTCTTTATTATGGGGTATATTTTAAAAAAAATCTGGAATAAGTTTTTTTATTAAAACATATTTTTATTTTTCCAGATTTCTCACATAGTGAAAAAGATACTGCTGGGCAATTCCCTCAATTTTCTTAGTGCAGTCCGGTAGACCGTCAGGGTAGTATTTTTCCATAACCCGTTTTATCCATACGTCAACAGGAAAAGCGTCACATCGGTGCATACCGAACAGCAGTACGCATTCTGCAACCTTCGGGCCTACTCCTTTAATAGTCATAAGCGCTTTTCTTGCATCATCAATGGGCATTTCTTTGATTTCTCTTAGATTTATTTCACCTGACGCTGTTTTACATGCGGCGTCAACCAGATATTTTGCACGGAATCCGGAGCGCAGATATCCTAGGCTTTCCACTGTTTCCTGTGCCATTTCCGAGGCAGTGGGGAAATGTCCGTAATGCTCGCAAAGTCTGGAAATTATTGTTTTTATCCGTGGAATATTATTATTTTGTGAAATAATAAATGAACAAAGACATTCCCAACTGTCCTGTTTAAGAAGTCTTATTCCGCCTGCAAATTCACAGGCCTTTTTTAAAGTTTCATCTGATGATAGTCTGGTTTTGATTTCGCAGTAGTCTTTTTCAAAATCAAAATAATCAATCCAGATATTTTCAAAATCTTCTTTTGTGGTATTATGAAAAATAAATTTTTCACCGTCATGGGAAATTGTTAAAGGCTTATCCAGAAAAAAGCCTGTATATGTACATTTATAGTCAGATTCTAATTTTTCCCATCGGAAGGCCTGACCGCAATCAAGAGTTTCGTCAAGATCAAAGTCCGGCTGTATCAGTTCTATGTTATTTCCGTTTTCTTTATAATTCGTCATTATTTTCACCTCAAAAATTATTATACATTATGATAATGAAAAAATCAACAGTTGACATTTTTTATATAAAACTATATAATTTAAATATATAATAATGAAACGGAGGCTGTTATGAAAAAATTGATTTGTACTACTTTACTGTGCTTAATTACAGTCGCATTTGTCGGTTGTAATGAAATAAAAGAGACAAATGCATCAGTTTCAGAATCTGCTGCTGAAAAACAGAATGACAATTCTTCGGATGAATCATCTGAGGAAGAACTCAGACCCCGTGACAGAGAGATCAATACGGATACAGATTTTGTTTTTGATGATGCCGGTGTTTTAAGTGCAGATGAACTGGAAAATTTAAATACATATACGGCATGGCTTGCAAAAACATTTAAAATTAATGCAGCGGTAGTTATAACTGATAATATCGGAGATAAAGAACCTGATAAATATGCAGAAGAATACTATAATGATCTATACAGCGGCGACGGTATTCTGTTTTTACTGAATAATGATACAAATACGGACTATATTTACCGTAAAGGTTTTCCGTCAAAGTTTATTGCCGATGATGATATAGAAATGCTTTTTGCAGAAATTTCCCCGTTGCTTGTAAAGGGCGATTATATGTCCGCAGCTAAGCGTGTTCTGGAAACTGCTGAGCTAAAGCTTCCTGAATATATTACCGATAAAAGCGGTACGCTTTCAAAGGAAGAAATATCTGAGCTAAATGGTAAATTAAAAGACGCTGCAGGGGAAAATGGTTTGAATGTGTATTTGGTAAATGATATCGGAGAGCAGTCTATTGAGGACTATGCTAATGAAAAATTCAATGATTATTATGCAGTAAGTTCAAGTAGTAATGCTATGCTGGTTATAAATACTGCAAACGGCGACTGTTTTGTTTGTACATCAGGCAGTATGGAGTATCTTTCCGACAGCCAGGAGGATATCCAAAAAGCAGTACGATCATGTATTAAAGAATCGGACGGCAAAAAACACTTGACTGTATGTCTGCTGTGGATAAGCTTTTGACTTTCATACAGTAAATTTTGATATTTTTTTACTATTTTTCATTGCTTTTTTTTCCGTTATAGGTTATAATATTAATATTGATATTTTTTAAAAACATTTAGGAGGACGAAAAATGTTAGTATCAGCTAAAGAAATGCTCAATAAGGCAAGAGAAGGAAAATATGCAGTTGGTCAGTTCAACATCAATAACCTTGAATGGACTAAGGCTATTCTCCTTACAGCTCAGGAATGCAATTCACCTGTTATTTTAGGTGTTTCCGAGGGAGCCGGAAAATATATGTGCGGCTATAAAACGGTTGTTGGCATGGTAAATGGCATGCTTGAAGAACTGAACATTACAGTTCCGGTTGCTCTTCACCTTGATCACGGTTCATTTGAAGGCGCTAAGGCATGTATTAATGCAGGTTTTTCTTCAATTATGTTTGACGGTTCTCACTATGCCATTGAAGAAAATATTGCTAAAACTACGGAGCTTGTAAACGCTTGTAATGTTCTTGGTCTTTCACTTGAAGCTGAAGTAGGTTCTATCGGCGGTGAGGAAGACGGCGTTATCGGTGCAGGCGAATGTGCTGATCCTGACGAATGCAAGGCTATTGCTGATCTGGGAGTTACAATGCTAGCAGCAGGTATCGGTAATATTCATGGTAAATATCCTGAAAACTGGGCAGGTCTTTCATTTGAAACTCTGGCTGCTGTTAAGGAAAAGGTTGGAGATATGCCTTTAGTACTTCACGGCGGTACAGGTATTCCTGAAGACATGATCAAGAAGGCTATTTCACTTGGCGTTGCTAAGATCAATGTTAATACAGAATGCCAGCTTTCATTCCAGGAAGCTACAAGAAAGTACATTGAAGAAGGTAAGGATCAGCAGGGTAAGGGATTTGATCCAAGAAAGCTTCTTGCACCTGGTTTTGAAGCAATTAAGGCAACAGTTAAAGAAAAGATGGAACTCTTCGGTTCTATTGGTAAGGCTTGATTCTAAATTTAATACTATATTTAATGCCTGTCTTTTTAGACGGGCATTTTGTATATTATAATTTTATATGTTATTGTCATAAGCGATATTGTTGGCCTTGGCATATTGTTCAGCATATGAGCCTTTGGGAGTATGTATGATAAGATTATCATCGCAGTGATTAAAAGATGAATCTTCGATTTTCTGAACGCTTGCCGGAATATTTACATTTGCCAGAGATTCACAGTACTCAAATGCACCATCGCCGATTTCGATGCAGCCTTCGTTGATATTGACAAATTCAAGTTTTTTGCAGTATTCAAAAGCGTCTCCTCCGATAGTTTCAACACTGGAAGGGATATCTATTTTTTCAAGTGACTTACAATACTGAAAAGCAGTTGCTTCAATAGAGGTAATGCCGTCTTCTATTTCAAATTCTGTAAATTCACCGTAAGCATACTGTGCGGCTCTTATAACATTTTCATTTGAGTTTTCTTGATATTCGGCATAAACGTTGTCTGAAGATATCTGTTTGCTAAAAGCATAATCGTCAGCATATGAGTTTTTAGGAGAATGTATAGTTACTGCATGGCAATTTCCAAAGGCATTGTCGCTTATACTGGTTACTGATTCGGGAAGATTAACGTCCTTTAGTGACGGACAGCTCCAAAAAGCTGTATCTCCTATAATTTTGAGTCCTTCTTCAGCGTTTATGTATTTAAGACCGGCACAGCTCCAGAATGCGCTTGCACCGATTTGTGTAACTGATGCAGGAATGTCTACAGCTTCGATATAGTCAATGCTCCAGAACGCTCCGTCAGCTATTTTTTTAACGCCGTCTGGAATGACTACATGGCTGTCAACGCCGTTATAACTCACAAGAATATCCTTGCTGATTACAAAATCATCAGCTTGATCATGACTGTCTGATTTTAATAATTCTTCAATTTTATTTTCTTTTGTAGAACTTTCTTCTGATGAAGTCTCAGCTTCGGCATTTTCTTCAGTTTGCTGTATGCTTGATTCTGAAGAAGTTTCATTTTTGTTCGCTGTATCACTGCCGCATGAAATCATAAATACATTTAATGATGCTATTACTCCGATAACGGCAATTTTTTTAATTATTTCCATAATCGTATATCCTTTCTTAATTATTAATCTTATTAATTATAGCATTTATGTAGTTTTTTGTCAAATTTGGTGTATATTGTTATTTAAAAATACCCGTCTTTTTAGACGGGTATTTTTTATATTATGATGTATAATCTTCAATTAGTGTGGCAAGTTTAATTTCATCTTCTGCAAAAATTCCGTCTGACAGTAATTTTTTATCATAGTCGGTCATAACATTTATACTGACTCCAAGCATTTTGAACGGCGTATCGCTGTTTCCTCTGAAAACTGCAAGTTCCCCGTTATATTCCTTTAAATAATATCCGATTGCGACGGGCTGCGTTTCGGTTATGGCACTTTCTGCCATTTGTTCCGCGCGTATTCTTTGATTATTAATACTATTTGAAATAGTAATTATAATAATAATGGCTGAAACTGTCATTCCTGCAAGCAAAACTGCCAAAGTTACCCGTCTGCTCATATAAAATTCCTCCATTTTTTGGTGTTTCACTTATTATTGACCGGAATTTTTAAAATATACCATCTATTTTTCAAAAAAACTCTTAACACTTTGCTTAAAATGTGCTATAATATAAAAGTATAAGCGTCTGTATTTATACATAGAGAAAAAATGATGCGCTTATATTATAAAATTTTAAGAGGTATTACAAAATGGCTGATAACAAAAATAATAGAAAAGGTTCGGGAAATTACAGGGAAAATACCGGACGCAGCAAGTCCGGAGAATCAGTAAATCGATCCGGAAAGAATGCCGGCAGAAGATCTCCTTATGCCGCTTATACCGGTAAAGACGGAACTTATAAAAAGCCGTCCGGAAAAACCGGAGGATCATCCCATGCAGGAAGAACCGACTCCAACAACGAACAGTTTAAAAAAGAAAGTACGGCTGCCGATAACGTCAGGAGAACTGCGTCTCAGAATGCAAGGCATACAGTTAGAAAAAAGCCTGAAAATCCTAAGGTAAAAATAGCAAAGAAAATTGCTGCGGTTCTGGGAACTACTTTGCTGTCTATTTTTCTGGTAGTCGTTATAACCGGAACTATTGTCGCTACTGCAATGACCGTATATGTGCTTGAATTTATGGATGAATCTACGGACGTTACCATTAAAGAATTGGAAAATAGTGCAAATACAATCGTTTATGCTCAGGACGGCGATAAGCTGGTTCAGCTTTATGCAGTAACCAGTGAAGTTCAGCGTATACCGGTAGATATTGAGCAAATTCCTCAGCATGTCAGAGACGCCTTTGTGTGCGTTGAGGACGAACGTTTTTACTCTCATGAAGGAGTTGATTATAAACGTACATTTGCGGCGTTTGCCAATATGTTTATGCATATCTACGATACCAAGCAGGGTGGGTCTACGATCACTCAGCAGCTTATTAAAAATCTGACAGGTGACGATGATCCCAGTCCGGAGCGAAAAATAAGAGAAATTTTCAGAGCCATGCAGTTTGAAAAGAAATATTCTAAGGACGAAATTCTTGAAAATTACCTTAACTATATTGGTTTCGGAGGTCCGACTAACGGTATTCAGCTGGCGTCAATAAAATATTTCGGCAAGGATGTTTCAGAGCTTTCTATTGCAGAAGCGGCATGTCTGGCGGCAATTCCAAAAAGTCCGGAAACTATTAATCCTTTTGCAGGGTATGAAGATGAAAATGGCAAATGGGTAAATACCGGTAAAGAGGCTAACAGAGAACGTCAGGAAAGCGTTCTTTATCACATGTATGGAAACGGCGCCATTTCCTATGATCAGTATCAGGAAGCTCTTAATGAAAAATTGATTTTTACTGATTCGGAGGAATATAAGGAAGCTCATCCGGAGTCCGACGCTGAAGAACTTATGGACGAACAGAAAGCCAGTTCATGGGTTGTTGATACTGCACTCAGAGAATATGCGGCGGTATTAATGGAGGAATATGGTATTGACGAAGAAGAAGCGTTTAAGAGAATCAATACCGGAGGATATCAGATATATACTACAGTTGATTTGGAAATGCAGAAATATGTTGAAGAAAAATACAGCGATCTTAATAATCTTATGGACGCAGAATCAAACAGTACTTGGGTAGATGAAGATGAAGACGGCGAATATGAGCAGCTGTATCCTGAATCTGCATTTATAGCAATGGATTATAACGGCAATATTTTAAGTATTGCAGGCGGCATAGGCGTTAAAGAAAAATTACTTATTTTTAACCGTGCAACCATGGCAAAAAGACAGCCAGGTTCATGTATAAAGCCTATAACTACTTATGGTCTGGCACTTTACAGTGACCATATTCATTGGGGAAGCATGTATAAGGACTCTCCTATAAAGCTTGAAGGTGAAAAATGGCCTGAAAACTATGACTATGTGTGGAGAGGATATAACATGTTTATTTTTGAAGCACTTAGAGAGTCCAGAAATACTGTTCCGGCACAGCTTTGTCAGGAGCTTACGCCTCAGGCAGTATTTAACTTCGCTACTCAGAATCTTAATGTGGACCTTGTAGATATTACAGAGGAGGGCGCTACTGATATTGCATATGCTCCTCTTACAGTCGGAGCATTGACATATGGTATTTCTCCGCAGAATCTTGTGAATGCTTATATTCCTTATGGAAACGGCGGCACTTACTGTGACGCTCATATTGTGAGCAGGGTTGAAAGAGGAGATGGATCGGTAGTTTATGAAAACGACGGAAATCCCCATGAAGCCATTGATCCGGAAACTGCTTATGTTATGAATCACCTTTTACAGGAGGTTATAAAAAACGGCACTGGTACGGCAGCTCAGCTTTCCAATAAAACCGTAGCCGGAAAAACCGGTACTTCCGAAGACTGGAACGACCTTTGCTTTGTTGGTTTGACTGAGGATTTTGTAAGCGGAGTATGGATAGGATATGATGAGAAACAGGAATTGAATCATGGTCTTTCATCAGCTCAGGTATGGTATAATATCATCGGCGAATATGCAAACAGTATTGAATCCGATAATAGTTATCCGGCATGTGATTCAGTTATTGAAGCGCCTATGTGTTCTTCGACGGGATTGATAGCAGGACCGTATTGCAGCAGCAGTATAACAGGTTACTGGAAATCCTCTAATGCGCCTACATGTGCTAATCATTCTTCCGCACCTAAAAAGGATGAAGAAACGCCTAAAGAAGATGAAAGCAGTGAAGATTCTGAAAGCTCGGAATCTTCTGAGAGCAGTCAGGATGAATCTTCATCTGTAGACTCTAGCAGTTCAGATTCTTCCGCTGACAATAGCAGTCAAGATGAACCGCCGTCTGAATAAAGAACAGGAGTTTAAGTTTGAAGGAAAAATTAAAAATAACTTGTCCGTGTCATTTCGGACTTGAAAGCGTATTAAAATTTGAAGTTACTAAAATCGGTGGTGAAAATATTACCGTTAAGGACGGTAGAGTTAGTTTTGATGGTGGATTTGATTTACTGGCAAGAGCAAATATCAGTCTGTCTACTGCCGAGCGAGTCTTGATTGAACTGGCTGAATTTCATGCTGAAACCTTTGAAGAGCTTTTTCAGGGAGTGAAAAAAATCCCGCTAGAAAATTTTATAGGAATTAAGGATGCATTTCCGGTAAAGGGACATTCACTTAATTCTGAGCTTCACAGCGTTCCGGACTGCCAATCCATAATAAAAAAGGCCGCTGTTGAACGGCTTAAAGAAAAGTACCATACAGGATGGTTTGAAGAAACAGGTGCGGTACACCAGATTCAGTTCAGCATACTGAAAAACAACGTAAATATTTATCTTGATACTTCCGGTGCAGGACTTCATAAAAGAGGTTACAGAAAAAACTCCAACGCAGCGCCAATTAAGGAAACTCTTGCGGCAGGAATAATCGATCTTGCAAGAGTGAGAAGTAATAGTACAGTTTGTGATCCATTCTGCGGAAGCGGAACATTCCTCATCGAATCCGCATTAAAAGCACTTAACATTCCTCCATGTATTAACAGGAAGTTTGCTGCTGAAAAATGGGATTGTATTGATGCATCAGTATGGAGGAGTGAAAGACAGCGTGCTATAAGCCTTGTAAATAAAAGTGCTGAGTTTAAGGCGTTCGGGTTTGATATTGACGAAGAGTCTGTCAGGCTGTCAATTGATAATAGTGCAAAAGCAGGCGTTAAATCAAGAATAAGAATTGAACAAGCTGATATTTGTGATTTTCAGCCTATGAATGCAATTACAGTCTGCAATCCGCCGTACGGCGAGAGAATGCTGGAAATAAGGGAAGCGGAACAGCTTTATAAAATAATGGGCGAAGTATTTAAGCCTGACAGCGAAAATCCATGCTACGTTATTTCTCCTCATGAGGACTTTGAAAGGTTCTTTGGCAAAAAAGCTGATAAAAAACGTAAACTTTATAACGGTATGATTAAATGTAATCTTTATATGTATTTTAAATAAAAAATCGGGTTCATCTGAACCCGATTTTATTTTACTTTAATATCATTCGTTTGAGAGCAATCGCATCAAATACATTAAGCTTGCTGTCATCGTTTACATCAGCATTTAAAAGTGCCTGATCTTTAAGTACAGTTTCTTTGATAAGATGTTTATTTAGCAGTACTAAATCTGCTGTCTCAATAGTTCCGTTAAGATTTGTATCACCTTTGATTTTTGAAATTTCCGGTTTTTCAGTTTCGGAAGGAGTTGTACCGTCTGGTTCTATGCCGTAAATCAGAACGCCGTTTTCATATACTGTTATTTTATCTGTGATTGCTGTTTCATTTTCTTTCAGACTAAGTAAGTCAGAGTTTGAGTAGTCGTTAGTTGCGTCCCAACCTGTCTGATAATTTGGGAATACAAGTGCCAGCATAGTTTCGCACTGATTTCTGCCTTCGGAAATCGGCATTACTGCTCTGCCGTCCGGATACGTTACTTCGATATAATAGATGTTATCTTGATAGTGTGTAATAGGGGAGATTTTTGCGGCATATTCTTCACCGTACATTGTTGCCTGATCACGGTCAACACGCACTACAATATCTTCTGGCTTAAATCCTGCATTGATTATTTCTGTTGCGTCCAGATAGTATCTGTAGGACATATTGTCAACGATTCTTGCCGGCCATGCAGTATGGTTTGTGAACTTCAGACTCAAATCAGAACCGGTTGCAGAATGTTTCAGCTTAGCTTCTACGTAAAATTCAGCCTCACGCTGTTCCGGTTCGGGGAAGTTCGGATCGGTAGTACCGCCGTATTCGCTTACCATTTTTGCCATAAGTCCGGTAAATCCTGCATTATAATCGCATGCAACTTCATTATTTATATGATTCTGACGGTCGTCCTCATAAACACCTTCAGATGTAGGTCCGCCTACAAGTGCGCCGTATAGGATATGACGGTTATCAACAGGAGTATCAAGTGCATTTTTCCATGATGAATGAGCTGTTCTGTGGTGTACATTAAGAGGAGAATTTTCTCCGTAGCCTACCACGTAGCTTCGATTATCAGGATTTGCTCCAAGACAGTAATTAGCTTGTTCTTCATAAAATTCTTTATATGCTGAAGTATCTCCGAGAGGAAGTGTATCGCATGCAACTGCGGCAGTAAATGCAGCGGCAGTTGCATGTCTCAGGCAGCCCCAGTCAGTTAGCCAGCGTAAGCCGCCGTCAAGCTCTTTAACGTTGTATGTCCAGTAATCAATATGCTTTTTTACTTGATTTATATAGGTTGGATCATTTGTATTCTGAGCATATAGGATCATACCGCCCTGCTGTACATCATCCCAGCACTGTCCCCAGCTGTATTTCAATTCGTTTGTACCCAGTTCTGTACTGAGATTAGGTATATAGCTTGTTGCCTTGTCAAGATAGGTTTTATCTCCGGTAGCCTTGTAAAGCCAGTTTGCAGCCCAGAAGAGTTCATCATAGAAATGAGATGAACGGTAAAAATTCTTGGCGTCGCTTGCCATATATTCATCGTCGCTTTTTTCAGCGTCGGCAATGGCGAATATATTCTTAGCGTGTTCAAGATAATCATTAACTTTGTCCGATTTACCCTGTAAAGCACAGTAGCCTGCTGCAAGAGCGGCAGCCATTTCACCTAATGCTGCAGAGCATTTTCTGCCGGAATAGTACGGTCTTTCATTGTTGATATTTTGGTCTTTCATACCGTATTCTACAAGCTCAGCAGGTCCCCACCAGGAATGGTCGTCCTGACCGTTTCCTACCTGATATACGACTTCATCTCCTAAATCACATGCTGCAAAGTAATCAAGAGCAAAAATAAGGTTGTTAACGTAATTTGTCATTTCTCCGCACTTTTCAATACCTTCCGGATACTGATAGAGTCCCCAAGCGATCATAGAAGCGGAATATGCCATAGGAAGATTAAACTTTACATGGTCGCCTGCATCATACCAACCACCTGTAATAAAGTCGTCTAGTGTCGAGTCTGCACGCCATTCAACTCTGTTCCAATCCGGAAGAGGTCCTGCCTGCTGACATTCGTAAAAGTAAAGGGATTTTTGAAGTGCCTCTGCATAGTTGATAGAAGTATCTGCGGAAGCGGTATTTGTTTTTTGCGGTACAGTTCCAGTAAAAACCGACGCTGCGATTATTACGGAAGCAATTGCCGAGCTTATTATTTTTTTCATTATACTTCACTCCGTTTCATATATATGTTATTATCCTATTAATTTTAACTTTTGTCAAGCGAATTTGTATATTTTGACTTAAAACCGTCAGTTTGCATAAAAAAGAACAGCTTTAAGCTGTTCTTTTATAATATCAATTATTGTTTTTGTCCTTAGACGATATTTTTTTACTGATTAATATATAAATTACCATTAAAACGATTCCGACTGCAAATATTCCTGCCTGTAAGGCAATATATTTATTAAGTGTGCCGTTTAACATACCTGTAACGGCAGAATAAATATAGTCGTTTCTTATAACCAGTTTGTCAAGATATCCTGAAAACTTAAAATACAGACATGGGATAAGCGCTAATACCGATGAACAGAGGAAAGCTGAAGAAAGCCAGTAAAAAAAGTTATTTCTGCTCAAGAACAGTATTATAATTATACATAATGCTGTCAGTCCGGCAGTGATGTAAATTAATGGATTAACAAATCCATAAAGTTTATTCAGTTTTGAAAATGCTCCTGTTTTCTCAATCATTTTCAGCATATATACATCTGTAAAATTATTGATTTCACTTTCAGCTGTTTCAATTGTTTTTTGAAGCTGCTGATTATATTCTTCGTCTGTTGCCACGTTGTTTTTTTCAGCAAAGTCTGCAAAATAATCGCTGACGCTCTTTTCAAGCTTAGAAAAATCATATTGCACTTCACTATATTCAGCGTTTGAACCGTCAATATAATCAAACACATTGTTGATTTTCATTTCAATAATGTTTTTTACGTCTTTTTCAGTGATTGCCGACATATAAACATCTGCGGGAATGCGGGAATAGCTTTCACTGTCGCTGAAATATTTTTCAATTGCGTTCATAGACTTTAAAGCAACATCATTTGTATCAACAGCGTCAATATACGGTTCTGAACGCATAAGCTGATTTTTTGCAAACATGATTCCTTCCAGACCTATAAGAGCAAAGACGAGAATCATTGTCAGCAGAAGATTAGGAATATATTTTTCCATACGTTTCATAAACTGTCTGATCCTTTCCTCTTAGTCATAGAATTTCTTTTCTACCAATTCGCATATAACTGCAAGTCTGTCCTCAGTCGGACCTAAAAGATTTCCGTAACAGGTATAAAGAGTCAGACGGTCGTCAGCTGTAGGAGCGATCAGCTCATTGTTGGTTTCTTTGAAAATAGTGCTTTCCTTCATTTTATATGTAAATTCACCGTAGGAAGTGGTCAGTACAATAATATCGCCGACCTTTACGTCTCCGAGATTCAGAAAGAAAGTATTGCAGTGTGCGTCAAGGACCACATGTCCTGTTTCACCTATAAAAACAGATCCTAGGTATTGGCATACGCCAAGCTGAAGTAGTTCGTCAGTGCTGCCGAAATAAACGGGAGCTTCAAGTCCTATTGAATCTATTTTAAGAGTCGCATATTGAGAGCCGAAAGACGGATAAACGATTTTGCTGCCATCGTCAAGCTGAGCTTCAACTTCTTTTTCGGTAAATTTTATTTCGTTTATCTGTTCGTGTCCGGTATCAGCGGAAAAAATTAAATCTGCTGCGGCTTTCATTTTTTGAACGGGTACATAACCCGCTCCGGCAATTATGCCGCCGCACACTGCCAGAATTACAGCCGGAGTTATCAGCATTACTGCTGCGTTGTGTTTAGCCATTTATATTCTCCGTTTTTTTGTTTGCAATTGAAAGAAGCCATGCGCCGATTCCTCCGGCTGCTATTACAGCACTGCAAAGCAATGCAAATTCGGGATAGCCTTCTGCGGAATTATCTTCAGCGCCTGTCGTATCAACAAGTTTTCCTACAGGTACGACAGTCTGCACATTGCCGTCTGCATCTCGGACTGTCATTAAGAAATTTTTATCTCCTTTTTGCTCTACTGTGATATTCAGTCCCATTTTCTTACCGGCTTCAACGATTTCATTCAGTGAGTTCATAATATTTTCATTGGTCATCTTGTCTACTACGTCTTTTAAAAATGAATCGTCAACTACGCCTGTATCAGGATCGACCTTTGCTTCGCCTTTCATTTCGGCAATTGTTTTACCAAAATTTTTCAATGCAACATCGTCCATCTCGGAACCGACATTTGATATCTTATCCACAAGAATATCATACTGGCTTTCAGAAAATTTATTTACTTTAAGATAGTTCTGGAGCATCTGAACATATTCTTCAAGGAATCCTGCTGATCTTGCGGCTGCGACTACGTCGTCGGCAGTTGCAGCGGATACGCTGATACTCATAGTACCGATAATTGAAACAGCTGAAACGACAGCTGCGATCTTTTTTATATAGCTTTTCATTGTTTCCTCCGTAAATCAAAAATTATAAGTTTATAACTTACATATCAACACTTTAACATTTTATATGATGTTTGTCAATAGCAAAATTAAATAAATACATTGGAAATTATAGCTATTTTATTGTTCCTCCTCCTAGAACGATGTTATCTTGGTAAAATACTGCTGCTTGTCCTTTTGCAGGAGCTCTCTGCGGCTTGTGAAATTTTACAAGTACTTCTCCGTTTTTCGTTGGGCAGACCGTTGCTTCCTGCTCGTTCTGACTGTATCTTGTTTTGACGGTCACTTCAATAGGTTCGGTCAGACTGTCCAATGATATCCAGTTAACATTGCATACAGTTATTTCGTCTTTGTAAAGATCGGTCTCATCACCTATTGTAACAGTATTGTTTATAGCGTCCTTATCAGTTACGTATGCAGGTTTTCCAAGGGCAATTCCAAGTCCTTTGCGCTGACCGATAGTATAATTTATAACGCCTTTGTGAGTTCCGATTTTTTCACCGGAAGTGTTTAAAAAATCTCCTTCAGGCATAGTTTTTCCCGTATTTTCGATTATAAATTTTGCATAATCGCCGTCCGGAACAAAGCAGATATCCTGACTGTCCGGTTTTCTGGAATTTACAAGTCCGGCTTCTTCTGCAATTTTTCGGACTGTAGTTTTATCATATTCTCCAAGAGGAAACAGAGTTTTTGAAAGCTGATACTGCGTCAGACCGTAAAGAACGTATGTCTGGTCTTTAGAACGGTCGGCAGGTCTTATAAGGAGATATTTTCCGGTTTTTTCGTCAAATTGACGTACAGCGTAATGCCCGGTGGCAATGTAATCATATCCAAGTTCTTCGGCTCTTCTGAGCATTTTGTCGAATTTTATATGTTTGTTGCATTCAATACATGGGTTAGGAGTTTCTCCTTTAAGATAGCTGTCAATAAAATGTTCCATAACATTTTTTCGGAAATCGGTTTTAAAATTAAAAACCAGATGGTCAAAACCCAGCTTGTATGCTACGCTCCTTGCATCTTCAACGTCAGAAAGAGAGCAGCATGTTCGGGTACTTTGGTCAACGTCTTCGCCGTCAAAAAGCTTTAATGTTACCCCTGTGACCTCATATCCTTCATCTTGCAGAAGCTTTGCAGCAACAGAACTGTCAACTCCTCCGCTCATTCCTACCATAACTTTTGCCATTGTTTATCCTTTCTTTAAAATATCTGTAATTTCACTTATATTTTTTACTGTTACATCTGATTTAAGACAGATTTCTTTCCAGTCCGGTTCATTAATTTTGTCATATACTCCTATTGTCAAAAATCCGGCGTTTACGGCTGTTTCAATACAGTGCAGAGAATCTTCGATAACAGCTGTTTCAAAAGGAGCGCATTTCATTTTTTCTGCCGCTTGAATAAAAATATCCGGTTTGTCCTTACCGACGCCCACATCGGAACATGTTATAATAAAATCAAAACTGCTATAAAGTCCCAGACGTTTTAGTGCGCTGTTTGCCAGACTATTGTATGTAGCTGTAGCAACACACATTTTATAGCCTTTTTGTCTTAGGAGTGTTACAGTTTTCAAAGCGCCTTCCTTTAGAGGTATTATGCATTTATATTGTTCCGATACAATTTCCTCAATACGATTTATAATGTATTCGCATGAAAGTTTCAATCCAAATCTGGTTTTAAAATACGCAGCGGAATCCTGAATGGTCATTTTTTTGACAATGTCTGAAATCCCTTTTGGAGGTACGATACCGTTTTCTTCAAGAAACATTTTATCAACATTTTCCCATACGCTCATGGAATCCAGTAAAGTACCGTCCAAATCAAAAATTATGCCTTTAATATTTCTGTTCATCAGGTTCAATTCCTATTCGTGCTTTATAGTCGGATTGTGCTTTTCCTATTTTTGTCTGTGCCAGAGCATAAATATCCGAAGCAGTTCCCTCAAGTTTGGCAAAACGTTCTGCATCATCACTTGTTTGAGCCAGTTTGGAAAGAGACGTTGCAAAAGGGATCTTTCCGGTATTCTTGGTTTTGGAAAGAATATCACGTCCTCTTTCAGTAACTGCTAAAATTCTGCCGTAAGGGGGGAGTGTTTCAAGGTCGCTTTTTTTGACGCCTATGAGCATATTAAGGAGGATCCTTTTGATTCTTGCCATGGTATATCTTTTGGTTTTTATGCTCATAAAAATTTCGTCCAGATTATTTTTATCTGCCGCTGCAAGTATCCTGTATTCCAGTCCCTGACCCACATCGGGAATTTCTCTCAGTTCTTCCGGTGAAGAGGTTCTGAGCTTATATATAATAATACGTTCCAGATTTGAAATGTCTGCGGTCTTTCCCGCAGAGTATGCATTTATATATGCCTGACTGACATATGCAGGTACAAGACCGGAAAAATCACTTTTTTCATTCATACATTTCCTGATAAAAGAGGCGCTTGAAATACCGTCAAGTACGGTCATAGAATCGTGTGCGGCGCTTTTTCTTTGTATAGTAAAGGGCGTTATTGATGAATTTAATCGCCTCAGAGCTTTTAAGTATTCCACTGCAAGAACATTATTCGGAGATGCAAGTATGTCGCTGATACGGTTGCTTAATTTTTTTCCGTAACTGCTGTATATCATGGTGTTGATGGCATTAGGGTAAGACATACCGCTTTTAAGGTATTCTTCAAGCTCAGGCGCTCCGGAGCATTCATCTGCAATTTCCGCCGCCTTTTCCAGTTCTGATACAGAACCCGCTTCACTGCCAAATGAGATCTCATCTACGCACCCAAGAGAATCAAGAATGTATATGGCTCCTTTAGCGTAAAATTCTGCCGAAGACAGCGCATAGACTGTCGGAATTTCTATTACCAGATCGGCTCCGCCTTTTACTGCGAGCTTTGCCCGTTCAAACTTGTCCATAACAGCTGTATCTCCGCGCTGAACATAGTTTCCACTCATTACTGCTACTATGTGAGTGGCTCCGTTTTCACGGGTTTTTTTTAGATGATATAAGTGTCCGTTATGAAATGGATTATATTCGCAGACTATTCCGGTTATTTTCACATTACCGCCTCCTTTATTACTTTATATTCTTATTTTTAATTATATCATATTTTATTGTAAATTGCAATCTTCCTTACTTTTTTGAAAAAAAGTAAGCAAAAAACTTTCAAATCGTCTTTAGTATAATGAAATATTTTAAATAAGGCTCGACAGGTAAGTAAACAGAGAATTGAAGAAAAAATTTTGAAAAAAAGTAAGCAAAAAACTTTCAAATCGTCTTTAGTATAATGAAATATTTTAAATAAGGCTCGACAGGTAAGTAAACAGAGAATTGAAGAAAAAATTTTGAAAAAAAGTAAGCAAAAAACTTTCAAATCGTCTTTAGTATGATGAAATATTTTAAATAAGGCTCGACAGGTAAGTAAACAGAAGATTAAAGAAAAAATTTTGAAAAAAGCAAGCAAAAAACTTTCAAATCGTCTTTAGTATGGTGAAATATTTTAAATAAGGCTCGACAGGTAAGTAAACAGAAGATTAAAGAAAAAATTTTGAAAAAAGTAAGCAAAAAACTTTCAAATCGTCTTTAGTATGGTGAAATATTTTAAATAAGGCTCGACAATATTCTAGTAAATACTCTATTTATAAATTTTTTGAAATTTTTTTGGAAAACGCTTGACAAAGACTGTACTAAGTGATATAATACAATTCATGAAGTGTTCTATATGAATTAGTACACATAAAACAAAAAGGAGATGAATAAATTGAAGAAGTTTCTAAGGCGTGTAAACAGGGGACTGCTTCTGGGAGGAATTGTGTTAGCCGGTTTTGTAGTGTTTGTCATTACTGATACAATTTCCTTTAAAAAAAACAAACCGGTTATAGAAGATGAAATAAAATCATATGTGAGTATGCTTGAAGATGTCGGGGTAAATAAAGGATCTGATCAGACTTCATATAAGGAAGGTATTGACAGTCTTATAAATAATTATTGGACATTTTCAGATGAAAAGTCAGATCTTTTTTATTATAGTCTGAATCAGAATGAATTTAAGAATATCCTTGAATTAAACATGAATGACAGCGACCCGAACGCATATGTGTCAAAATGGACAGCTAAAGTAAATAATATTGACATTTCAAAAGCCGGTCCGGGATATGCGATGGTATCGTTTGACTGTCAGATAGTAGCGGAGTTTTCCGGTAATGCATGTATAGTAAATCCATGCGATGCAATGACTGTCAATAACTATGTTTATTACGGCGAGAAGGTTCCGACAGGACTTTCGAGAATTTCCATTGACGGTTATTACAAGATGTTAATGACTCAAAAAGACGGTAAATGGAAAATATGCATGGCAGAAAGTTATGGCTGGGACAGCAGTGAAATCGCGGCTGTAGACAGTGAGGAAGGAGGAAATGAAGAATGACACCTGCATTAAAAATTGAACATCTTAATAAGTATTTTGGGAAAAGGCAAATTCTTCATGATATTTCCTTTGAGACTTATCCGGGTGAGGTATTCGGATTTTTAGGACCAAACGGCGCCGGAAAAACCACAACTATAAAAATTGCCGTAGGTCATTTGAGATTTGACGAGGGAGACATCATAATCAACGGTAAAAGCGTTGTAAAAAAATATGAGGAAGCTATATCCGATATCGGAGGAATTATTGAAAATCCGGAATTTTATAAGTACATGACCGGTATGCAGAATCTTCGTCAGTATGCACGAATGAGGGGTAATATTTCTGAAAAGAGAATAAATGAGGTCGTTGAAATTGTCGGATTAAAAAAGAGAATCAACGATAAGGTAGGAAAATACTCTCTGGGGATGCGTCAGCGTCTGGGTGTTGCACAGGCAATACTTCACAGACCAAAGCTTTTGATTCTTGATGAACCTACAAATGGTCTTGATCCGGCAGGTATTAAGGAACTTCGTGATATTCTTAAAAATTTAGCGCACAAGGAAAATATATGCGTTATTGTTTCAAGTCATCTTATGTCTGAAATGGAGCTTATGTGTGACAGAGTAGGAATTATTGTAAACGGTAAGCTTACAGGAGTTCATACTGTTGAAGAAATGATATCCGCAGCTTCAGGAGATAAAGAACAGTTTATTTTAAGAGTAAGCGATTGTCAGCGGGCAATTGAAGTGCTTGACTTTATTAGTGACAAATCAGTGCTTGACGATGAACATATTATAATATCCATTGAAAAGGAAAATGCTGAAGAAGAATTGTTTGAGATCACTTCAAGAATCATTTCAAGAGGAATTAAGTTAGGTACGGTAGCGCCGAAGGAAAATAAAAAGCTTGAAGATGTATTTATTGAACTTACTAAGTCGGGGGGCAGTCAGATTGGGTAAATTTATAAATTTAGTGAAAAATGAGTATATTAAGATATCACTTAAAAAAAGTACATGGATAATGCTGATAATATTGTTAATCGGCTGTATAGGTTATCCGTTTGCAGTGAAATTTGCAGAGTATCAGTTGGTGGGCGATAATTATTCTGATTCAGAGGAATACAGTATAGACGATTATAAAGAGCAGATTGCATATCTGAAAGATGTAAAAACAGAAGGTTGGGAAAATGAAGTAGAATGTATTCAGTATAAAATTGATAATAACATTACAAGCGGTTGGAAAATTGGAGCCGCAGACGAAATGTTCAACGTAAAGTACAATTCTGACGAAAGCTATAAATTTTCACAGGAACAGACTGATAATTATGTAAATAGTATGGCGTCAGATATCGAATCCGGCAACTGGAAGGGTTATTTTCAGACGGCAGTTGAATTGATGGACGCTAAAACAGTTCAGGATGCATATTCACAGGGAAGCAAGGAAATGTATCAGTATTGTCTTGACAACGATATAAGACCTGATGAAAGCAACTGGAAATATAAAACTGTTCTGGAAATGAAAAATGCTGAAAGTGAAATAAAGAATCTTGATGAATCAAAAAAGTCAGGAGTTTATGTTGACAGTAATGAGTATAAGAATTATGAAGAAATAAAGGTTAAATCTGAGTATCGACTGCAAAATAATATAAAATTTGACATTTCTGAAAACACAAGTTGGATCAATTCAGGTGAATTTAATTTCTGGTCAGTATTTTGCACTACAACTATGATATGTTCGTTTATAGGACTTCTTGTAATTATAATCGCCGGCGGAATAGTTTCCAGTGAATTTTCAGGCGGTACTATCAAGTTCCTGCTGATCAATCCGGTAAAAAGATGGAAAATACTTGTTTCCAAGTATGTTACAACTATCACCTTTGGATATATTCTTATAATAATAACATATATCATTTCAGCAGTTATGTCTCTTACTGTGTTCGGAGCGGATAATCTGTCGGCTTCATTTATATCAGTCAGCGACGGTGTTGTGAAGGAAATTCCGGGATTCCTTTATGTGTTCAAGAATTATATGCTGGGCAGCGTTGAAATTGTTGTAATGTCAAGTCTTGCTTTTGCAATTTCTTCAGTGGCTAGAAGTTCTGCGTTGGCGATAGGCATAAGCGTTATGGCGTATTTTGGAGGAAATACGGTAATGCTTATTTTGAGCCAGTTAAACATCAGCTGGGCAAGATACTTGATTTGGGCAAATGTTGATTTAAGCGGTATTATGGAAGGCTCAGGAATGTTTATGGGACAGACTCTTACTTCTGCATTTGCTGTAATTGCAGTTCATATGGTGATATTCTTAATGATTGCATGGGACGGATTTACAAGAAGAGAAGTATAAATAATAATAAATTAGCAAAATATACAGGAAGTCTTAAATGAAAAACAAATATATGAAACTACTATCAGTGTTCATCATTATATTTTGTGTGGGAATCATGATAGTATTAGTGAAAGCTTATTTTGACGGAGAATTTGATTCAGTAGAGACATTACAAGCATATATTAAAAGATTTGGTTTATTCGGACCTGTTGTGCTGACGGTTATTCAAGCGGCACAGGTAGTAGTTCCTATACTGCCGGGATTTTTAGGCTGTTCGGTAGGAGCGGTTATGTTTGGCTGCTGGGGAGGGTTCATCTGTAATTATATTGGCATAAGTATTGGTTCTGTTGCTGCATTTTTTCTTGCAAGAAAATTCGGAATGCGTTTGGTAGGCAGTATTTTTCCGGAAAGTAAGTTTGAAAAATGGTCGGCACGGGCAGGGAACAGTAAATCTTTTACAGCATTTCTGTTTGCCGCAATGGTACTTCCTCTTTTTCCCGATGATTTCTTCTGTTATTTTACGGGATTAACTCAAATGAAAGTACGAAAATTTATTTGGATCATTATTTTAGGAAAACCCTGGTGTATTCTTGCTTACAGTATTGCTTTTTCGTTAATTAAATAATGTGTAGAAAAAATTAATATATAAAAAAGTCTGCGGAATAGATATAAATCCGCAGACTTTTTACATTGGAGCCAGAAATGAAAATGCAGGAATATTTCTTAAAACTCCGAAAATAATCAGTATTGTTAAGGAGGTTATTTCAATTACAGTCATCCATTTTTCATGCTTAGCTGTTCCGAATTTTAAGTAGCTGTATGCCCTTACGGCAAAAATGACCGCTAAAAACGGTACGATAACAAACACAGCCGGATTACTCCTGAACGCACTATAAAAATCCAGTTTTATTATATTGATACACATTCTTGTAACGCCGCAGCCTGGACAGTAAAAACCCGTTATACGGTGAAATATACATGGGATCACAAATCCCAGCTGTGTAAGAAGAAAATAAATAACGCCTGCTGTCAGACCGACAGCAAGCATTATCAAATACTTTTTTAATCGTTTACGCATGCGGTGTTGCCATTTTATTTAATTCATTCTGGATCAGACAATATGAAACGATTGAAAATCCAACGAGAGAAAGAACTAAATAAAGTATTCCGCTGTTGGAATCCGAAGGCAGACCTCTCTTTGCCTGAGCAGCCTGTACCTTTTCGCCTGCCTTATACATCCAGTAAAGCATGTAGATACCGCATGTAATAATACTCAGAAGGAATACCATTCCTCCGCTTGTATCGTTTGGTGTGTCAGCAGCGACATTAAGGTCATTTACGAGACAGATTTCCCAATAAATCCCGTAAATGCCACATGTTATAATTGACAGAATTATACATGTGACAATGTTTCTTTCTTGAATCATAAAATAACCTCCTCTAATTTTTATATTTTACATTATATCAAATTTTATATAGAAAATCAAATATTTTTATTATATAATCGACATATTATATTAAATTCTGCGTTTTGAACAAAAACCGTAAATTGATTCTGTGCTAATTTATGCAAGCGAAGGCTGATTTATTACTAATTAAAGAAACAAGTTTCTTTAAAATTTCTTTTATTTTAACTTTCTTGTTTCGCAACAAGAAAGTTACAAAATTCTGTTAATTTCTTGTCTCGTGACAAGAAACGAACCAAAGAAACACGTTTCGCTTTCTTTTCATGTGAAAAGAAAGCTTAGCAAAGAAAAAACTTTATCCGTCATACTGCTGCTGAACTAATAGGTCTCCCCGTAAAAGGCAAGACGCTACACCTAAATTTCACTCCCATTTAAAATGAGTACTGCTATATCCATATATAGATATATACATAATCAGGGGAATTGTCAACATTTAATCTACACGTTATAATAAAAATAACACTATAGTGAATAATTAAAAATTAAAGGTGATAAAGATGAATTATACAAACAAATTTGCAGAAAGATTAATGATTCTAAGGGGAAAAAAGGGGGTTTCGGCAAAAGAAATGAGTTATGGAATTAAACAGAGAACTAAATACATTAAAGAAAAATTTAGATGGAACTGATGAGACAAACAATGATTACAATAAGTGATTTTGCTGACCGTCTTGCTAAATTAAGATTACAAAAAGGCATTTCATCAAGGGAAATGAGTTTATCAATCGGACAAAATGAAAGTTTTATAAATAAAATTGAAAACAAAAATAATTTTCCTTTAATGCAGTCATTTTTTTGCATATGCGATTATTTAGGAATTACTCCGTATCAATTTTTTCAATTTGATGATGAATGTCCAAAACACACTGATGAATTGGTGAAAGATATACAGAAACTTGATTATAAGCAAACAAAACTGATTCATGAAGTTATTAAAGAAATAATTCATAAAAAGAAAAATTAAATTAAGTTGGGTGTGAATTTTAAATGTTACGTCTTGCCTTTTATGGGGAGTATTCTGAGTTCAGAAACTGTATGATGGATAAAGTTTTTTCTTTGCAAAGCTTTCTTTTCACATGAAAAGAAAGCGAAAATGCCTTTCTTTGGTTCGTTTCTTGCGGCAAGGCAAGAAATGAACAATGTGACAAATAAAAAATTTTCTAAGTTTTAAAAAAAGAACTGAATACATTGTATAAAAAAGTATAAAATAATAATCGGAGGATAAATTTATGATTATTGTTTTTATACGTGCGATTATTTTATACATTATAGTAATATTTTCTGTGAGACTAATGGGTAAGCGTCAGATAGGGGAGTTGCAGCCTTCTGAACTTGTTATAACCATTTTAGTATCAAATATTGCTACGCTTCCGTTGGAAGACCTTAATATACCGCTTACAATGGGAATTCTTCCGATACTGTCCCTTGTGTGCTTTGAGGTTTTGATGTCATGGCTGACTTTGAAATCTCCTAAGCTCAGACATGTTGTATCAGGTACGCCAAAAATAATAATAAAAAACGGAATTCTTGACCAAAGCGTACTGAAAGAACTGCGGTATTCTGTGGACGACCTTATGACTGCTCTGAGAAACAACAATGTCTTTAACATAAGCGACGTACAATTTGCTGTAGTTGAAACAAACGGAAGCGTGTCAGTTTATGAAAAACAGCCCCAGAGGGAAGTTATTAACAAAGACATGGCAATTGAGGGACAGTCTGTTGATCCGCCGGTGATAATCATCTCAGACGGTAAAATTATTAAGCAGGGTCTTGAGGACGCCGGACTTCAAAAGCAATGGATCACAGATCTGCTTGACAGAAAGCATCTTACGGAAGAAGATATTTTTCTTCTTACCGCTGATTGTAACGGTGAATATACTATGATAAAAAAGGGAGGTTCAAATGGTAAGAATTAAAATAAGTCTGGGAATTATAATAGCAATGCTTGTAATGAGTGTTTCCGGAATATTTATTCTTAATTATAAAACGGACCGTGTTTTGGAACTTCTTAATGAAACTCGAAGTTATTCCGATAAGGGAGACAGCAAAAAAGCACTGGAGGCGGCAGACAGTCTTGAAAAGGAATGGGAGAAATATCACACTTATGCAAGTGTTTTTGTCAGAAACGATAAAATTACAAGTGTTCAGACTTCTATGTCCAGACTTAAACCGCTTATTGAAAAAGATAATGACGAACTTAATGCGGAATTTGAAAATGCAAAGTCGGGTCTTGAATGGATAATAGAAAGTGAGATTCCTAAACTTACTAATATTTTATAATAATAAAAAGGTACTTTTCTTTTTGGAAAAGTACCTTTATTTTTACACGTTAAATCTGAACAGAACAATATCTCCGTCCTGCATGACGTATTCTTTGCCCTCCAGGCGGACAAGTCCTTTTTCTTTTGCAGCCGCCATAGTACCGCATGCCATAAGGTCGTCAAAGCTGACAACCTCTGCTCTGATAAAGCCTTTTTCAAAGTCTGTATGGATCTTACCCGCTGCCTGCGGAGCTTTTGTGCCTTTTTTGATAGTCCATGCTCTTACCTCGGGCTGTCCGGCTGTAAGGTATGATATTAGTCCCAGAAGAGAGTAACCTTCCTTGATAATCCTGTTAAGACCTGATTCTTTTAGTCCCATTTCTCCGAGGAACATTTCTTTGTCTTCAGGTTCCATGTCGGAAATCTCAGCTTCGATCTGCGCACAGATCGGCAGTACGGCAGAATGCTCTTCTTCCGCAATTTTCTTGACTGTATTGTAATGCTCGTTAGTTTCAATATTGTTTACAAAATCGTCCTCACATAAATTTGCAGCGTAAATTACAGGTTTGCCTGAAAGCAGAGGAGTAGATTTGATTACTTCTCTTTCATCGTCTGTATAGTCGAAAGCTCTTGCGGATTTTCCCGATTCAAGATGACTTTTCAGTCTTTCAAGAAAATCAATTTCCGTAAGGTACTTTTTGTCGCCTTTTGCGAGCTTTTTTGTTCTGTCGATACGTCTGTCAATCATTTCTATATCGGAAAAAATCAATTCCAGATTAATTGTTTCAATGTCTCTTTCTGGATTGATTTCACCGTCGACATGAATGATATCAATATCTTCAAAGCAGCGTACAACGTGAACGATAGCGTCAACTTCACGGATATCTCCTAAAAACTTGTTGCCCAAGCCTTCGCCCTTGGAAGCACCTTTTACAAGACCTGCAATATCGACAAATTCCAGAGTTGCAGGAGTAAACTTGTCGGGATTGTACATTTCTGCAAGCTTGTCCAGTCTTTCATCAGGCACTGATACTATGCCTATATTTTTTTCGATAGTACAGAAAGGATAATTTGCCGATTCTGCTCCGGCGTTTGTAAGTGCATTGAAAAGTGTGCTTTTTCCCACATTTGGGAGTCCAACCATTCCTAATTTCATTTTTTTACCTCTTTACTATTTATGAAAATTTTATTAATGTTTCCAGTGTATCTGATATATCACTGTTATTTTGATTAAAGTCAGTCAGACATACCATAACTCCTGTTTCTTTGTCAGGACAGTTTATAAACAGCATAGTTTGACGGAGATCAAGATCTTCCGTATCTTCTCCTCCAACGTTGTAAATATACTTAAAAGCGTCGTATTTTCCGACTTTCACCGCTTCAAAGGAAAGGGATTCTATTTCGGTATATGTACCGCTTAACAGTGCTTCAAAATCCTCTTGAGTATATTTAAGAAATTCTTCATTATCATCGGAACCGCTGGAAATTGTAATAAGAAGATTGCTTACATCTTCCGCTTTTGACGAAGAGAACATTGCACGATCTTCTGAAACAAGATGAGGAGTGTCTGATTCTCCCTCAGTTAATGTCCATCCATCCGGTGCGTCAAATGTCATACCTTCGCACATTTCAAATGTGAATGGTTCTCCTGCAAGCTCGTCGACAGTGTCGTCGGATTTTTCTGCGTCAATCATTTTGATTGATTCAATGGATTTTTTGTATTCGTCAGTTAATGTATTGGAAAAGTCAGTATATGTAAATGTATAGCAGTAATCAGCATTTTTTTCAGCTCTGTTGACTATAATTTGAATTTGGCTGAAAGTATCCCCGTCAGGACTTTCAGCACTGGTTTCTATATGGATTGCATCGAAGCCTTGGATTTCAGTACGCTCATATTTATTTACTTTAAAATTTGTAAAAACGCCCAGGGCTTCGCATTGTTCCTGAAAAACTTCCTTAGTATAGCTGTCAAAAGTATCCTTGTCCTTACCCGGTTCAACTACAACATTTATATTATCTTTTGAAGTACTGCTGTTGACCATAACATAATCAGTGTTGGATATATATTCAGAGCCTGTAATTTTGTCACCGTTTACAGAATCAATACTATCCGGAAGTATAAGGCTATAGCCATATGTACCGGTTAGAGTAAGACAGTCAGGAACAGGTTCAGCAGTTTCTTCAGCAGTTTCTTCCGTTACAGCTTCGGTTATTTCGGCTGACGGCGTTTTATTTACTGATGATTCTTCTTTTTTATTGCAGCCGGATGCTATTGCAAGCACTGCTGCTGTCAGAATAATTAATGCGGTTAATTTTTTCATTTTTTCTCCTTGTTATTCAATACCGTGTTGTTTTTTGAATCTCTCCACCATTTCCATATCTATAGTAGTTTGAGTACTCTCGCCGCCGCTTTCATAGACGGCGTTTAAGTCGTCCTCATTGTTTTCGTCTTCGGTTCTTCTTTTGAATGTAATGCTGAATTTTTTGCGAAGCTCTTCAACATCTTTGATTCTTGAGGATTTTGTCACATATGTATATGTTGCTGCAGTTACTGCCTTTTTCTTATATTTATCTACATTGCCGTAAATGGTATAAGTACCGTTTTCTTTTGCAGCTGCTGCGTCTTCAGGATTTTTATACGCTCTCCAGATATTCAGTGAATTACATTCATCAATACTGTCAATAGAATCCTGAATTTTTTCTTTGAGGGTTCCAGAATAATCGGTATATGTAATAGTATACATATATCCGGATTGACAGCCATACTCAGCAACATCCAGTATTACCTGTGTTTGTTCAAAGGTTTCACCGTTGTATTCGGCTTTTATAACAGCTTTTAATGCGGGATAATTTTCAATTTCAAAGCTTTCAAAATCTTTTATTTCGACATCAGTGAAGTAGTCAGAGACTCCCTTGACATATTCTTCCTCATATGATTCTTTTGTTATTTTTTTAAATTCTTCCTGTCCCGGACCGGCAGAAGCAAAAAAATTCATATTATCCTTTCCGGATTCATCAGAAATAACAAATGGTTTTGATGCAGTCGGAACGCATTCCGGCATACAGGTAAAGGTTCCGTCGCTGTTTTCAAAAGTTTCGCAGTCGGTTACGGTAAGTCCTTCAGGAGCATGGAGATTAATACCGGTCGTAATACCGTTTGCGATATAATATCCTTTGTATTCTCTTTCGGTTAATTTGGATTTAGGTGAAACCGTTATTTTTGCAGGGATTTCTGCTGACATTTCATTATTACTTTCTGCTGCGGAAGAAGTTTTGCTTTTCTTGGAACTGTTATTTTCACTGCACGCTGTAAAGCTAATGCATATTGCTAAAGCCGCAGAAACGGCAAATAAGTTTTTTATATTCATAATGCGCCTCCTTTTTTGATTATTTTATTCATTATACCACTTTATACGTATTTAAGTCAACCGCACAGGAAATTATAATGTTAACAATCTGTACAATATTTATACATTTTTTATATATAGAAATTAATATTTTTTTGTGTTAAAATTAATCAGAAAGGTGGGAGAATATGATTACATCAATAAGTAAAAAATTAGCGTCGTATTTAAGCAGAAAAAATATTATTGATAAAGATAAGAAAGAAATTTATCAGTATGGCTATGAAGTGCTGATTTCAGGATTAATAGGATTTGCTATAGTTATAATTCTTGGAATATTAATGAACAGATTTATTGAATCACTGTTGTTTCTTGGCGTTTTTGTTCCGGTAAGGCAGCTTACAGGCGGTTATCATGCTGATTCATATCTCAAATGCAATATTGTTTTTACAGTGGTTTTTCTTGTGGTTATGCTTGTAACGGAAGCTATGGTGTCTACTATTTCAATTATTTATATGATTATACTGACGGCAGTGTTTATGCTGGCAGTATATGAATTTGCTCCGATGGAGAATCCTAATAAGCCACTTGATGAAAATCAGAATTTACTTAACAGAAAATCTGCTTTGATTGTTTCAGCTATTATTTCATTTACTTCGATTGTTGTTTATTTTATGAATCGGAGAATAGCTATACTTATGGCAATGACTTTGTTCAGTATAGCGTTTCTCATGTTTTTTGAAAAATATAAAGTTTCTTATTCAAAAGGTTAAGAATATTCGTTTTTAATAATTTATATATCTTGTTTTTTATACATATAATGCATATTTTTTAGTAAAGCTCTTGCAATTTTACAAAATAAGTTATATAATATTATTGTTAAAAATCATTTTGAAAGGTTGTTTTTACAGATGTTGATTTTAGTTGTAAATGCAGGCAGCTCATCTCTTAAGTATCAGCTTATTGATATGGACGGCGAAAAAGTACTGGCTAAGGGAAATTGTGACAGAATAGGTATTGACGGTCATATTTCACATAAAACTTACGACGGAAGACAAATTGATGAAGATTGTTCTTTCCCAACTCATACAGAAGCGTTTGAAAAGCTTGTTGATTCTCTTGTTAACGGTGAAGCAGCAGTTATTGACAGCATGTCCGAAATCTCAGCAGTAGGACACAGAGTAGTACAGGGCGCTGAAGTTTTTAGTGAAACCACTATTGCAACTGATGAAGTAATTGATAAAATCGATGAGCTGGCAGAGCTTGCTCCTGTTCACAATCATGCTCATGCACTTGCCTTAAGAGCATGTAAAAAAGTATTTTCAGATGACGTTCCTCAGGTTGTTGTATTTGATACCGCTTTCCATCAGACAATGCCTCCAAAAGCTTATATGTACGGTATTCCTTATGGAGATTATGAAAAATATCATGTAAGAAAATATGGTTTTCACGGTACTTCACACAGATTTGTTTCAGCTGCACTGTCAAAAGCCATGGGCAAGGATCTTAAGGATCTGAAGATCGTTTCATGTCATCTTGGCAACGGTTCTTCCATTACTGCTATTGAAAACGGAAAGTCCATAGATACTTCAATGGGATTTACTCCTCTTGATGGTGTAATTATGGGTACTAGAAGCGGTGCTATTGATGCTTCAGCTGTTACATATCTTGCAAAGAAAATGAATCTTTCTCCTGACGAAATGAGCAGCTATCTTAACAAACAGTGTGGATTCCTTGGCGTATCAGATGTTTCTTCTGATAACAGAGAAATTTATGCGGCTATTAATAACGGTGATGAAAAGGCTCAGCTTACAGCAGATATGCTGCGTTATGAAATAAAAAAATATATTGGTTCTTATGCGGCTGTTATGAATGGTCTGGACGCTGTTATATTTACAGGCGGTATCGGCGAAAATTCATGGGAAGTACGCGGAGGTGTCTGCACAAACATGGATTATCTGGGTATAAAGATTGATTTTGAACTGAACAAGACTATAAGAGGTACTCAGGCTAAAATTTCAACACCTGATTCAAAGGTTGAGGTTTGGGTAATTCCTACAAATGAAGAACTGCTTATTGCAAGAGATACTTTGGCAATAATTTCGAAATAAGAGTATATTCTAAAATAACCCGGGAGTGATTTTCTCGGGTTATTATTTCATAATTGAAATTTATAGGAGTACGAGATAAATGGATAACTGGTTTACAATTGATAAAGTTGACGCTGACACTTATATTATCAGTGAATATCGCCATTGGGAAGAAACTCATTGTTATCTGTTGAATGGAAATAATCGAAGCTTGCTGATCGATACGGGACTTGGTATTTCAAATATATATGATGAAGTAGTAAAGCTTACTGATAAGCCTGTTACGGCTGTTGCTACTCACATTCACTGGGATCATATCGGCGGACATAAGTACTTTCCAGACTTTTACGCCCACTCTGAGGAATTGGATTGGCTCAATGGCAAATTTCCCTTATCAATCGAAACAATTAAAGAAATGGTTGTTGATCGCTGTGATTTACCTAATGATTTTAATGTGAACGATTACATATTTTTTCAAGGTAAGCCGACAAAAGTACTGAATGATCATGATATCATTGATATTGGCGGTCGGGAAATTGAAGTACTGCATACGCCGGGACATTCTCCGGGTCATTTATGTTTTTGGGAAAGAAATAAAGAATATTTATTTACCGGTGATTTAGTATATAAAGATATTTTGTTTGCTTATTATCCGTCTACTGATCCGGAAGCATATCTTACGTCACTGGAAAAAGTTGCGGCATTGCCAGTGAAAAATGTATTTCCTGCACATCATTCCTTGGATATACATCCGGAAATTTTAATACGTATGCGGGAAGCATTCAGACAACTCAAAGCTGACGGTAAGCTTCATCATGGCAGCGGTACATTTAATTATGGCGATTGGGGAGTATGGCTGTAAAAGTATATTTTTTTACTGGATTTTAAGGAGTTATAAATGAATGATTTGTACAAGGAGTTATTTGAACGTGCTGTAAAAGCTGCTGAAAATTCGTATTCGCCATATTCACGATTTAAAGTGGGAGCAGCGCTTTTGTGCAGTGACGGTACAATTTATACGGGTTGTAATATTGAAAATTCTTCCTTTTCGCTTACAAACTGTGCTGAACGAACAGCCTTCTTCAAGGCAATATCAGAAGGAAAGAAAGAATTTGAGGCTATTGCTATTGCCGGAGGTCATGACAATATGAGTGAACCATGTTATCCGTGCGGATCATGCCGTCAAGTTATGACGGAATTTTGCCATAATTACTTTAAAATTATACTTTCTGATAAAATTTTGACCCTAAATGAGATTTTACCGTATGGTTTTAGTTTGAATTGAGTAAATTAAAATAAAAATTAAAAAGGTATTGACTTTCATTCGCATTTATGATATAATGTATTTTGTAATGCGGATATGGCGGAATAGGCAGACGCGCTAGCTTCAGGTGCTAGTCCTCGCAAGGGGGTGCAGGTTCAACTCCTGTTATCCGCACCAGCCGGGTGACCCCGGTGGGACAAATCGTATCTCACTTTGTGGGATGCGATTTTCTTTTAGGCTCGACCAGTAATTTTTCATCCGTTTTATAGTCACAAGACATATTGGTGAACACCTCTTAAAACCCTATAACTACGGGCTTTATTTGCATTTTAGGGGTGAAAAATTTTAGTTCAAAACCATGGCTGTTTTTCCCCGTTTTTATCGACTGAAAGGATTCAAACCGATGCAAAAAAATATTTCAGAAAAATTCAAGGCGTATTTGAGAAAAATTATCTCGGATACGTCTTTAGGATGTTGAGAAAATTCTGGGAATAGAGCTTCCGGAAAGACATAATTATGATACTATGAGTGCTTTTATAGTGGATTTGCTAGGCAGAATACCGGAAGAAGATGAGACACCAAGTGTAAGATACGGAGAAGTGGAGTTTACAGTTTTGCTGACTGAAGATAATTGGATCTCTAAAATAAAGGCAGTTTACTTAAAAAAAGGCGAAGAGTAAAAACTTCGCCTTTTTTGTATATTACTATGTAAAAAGGTATATAAAAGTAAAAATTTAGATGTAATTTGTAAAAAATGCTGTAAAATCAGTGAATTGAGTCAAAAAAACTATAAAAAAGGTAGAACGTGGAGTAAAGCGGTTGACAAAAGAGGGAAGAGGTGATATAATAATAAAGCTGTCGAACGAGAGAGAGCGAGTACGGAATGGAAAAAATTTTTTTGAAAGAAGTGCTTGACAAAGTTCGGAAGATATGGTATTATAGATAGGTCGTCTTAAGGGAGTCAAGGGAATAAGAGGATAAAAACTTTTTTAAAAAAAGTACTTGACAAACAGAAGAGACTGTGATATAATAGATAAGCTTTCCCGAGAGGGAGCGGCGAGGTATCTTGAAAATTGAACAATGCAAAGAAAAGAAACCCTTGTATAATTTCTGTTAAACGATGTTTAACAAGAGTTTAAAATACAAACGAGGTAATTGCGAGCAATCGTAATGAAACGGGAGATATTAAGAGCTGAGAGGCTTTTAGATATACAAACTTAATAAAGAGTTTGATCCTGGCTCAGGACGAACGCTGGCGGCACGCCTAACACATGCAAGTCGAACGGACGAGGAGGAGCTTGCTTCTCCGAGTTAGTGGCGGACGGGTGAGTAACACGTGAGCAACCTACCCTTGAGAGGGGGATAGCTTCTGGAAACGGATGGTAATACCCCATAACATATATTTTAGGCATCTAAGATATATCAAAGAAATTCGCTCAAGGATGGGCTCGCGTCTGATTAGATAGTTGGTGAGGTAACGGCCCACCAAGTCGACGATCAGTAGCCGGACTGAGAGGTTGAACGGCCACATTGGGACTGAGACACGGCCCAGACTCCTACGGGAGGCAGCAGTGGGGAATATTGCACAATGGGGGGAACCCTGATGCAGCGATGCCGCGTGGAGGAAGAAGGTTTTCGGATTGTAAACTCCTTTTAACAGGGACGATAATGACGGTACCTGAAGAAAAAGCTCCGGCTAACTACGTGCCAGCAGCCGCGGTAATACGTAGGGAGCGAGCGTTGTCCGGAATTACTGGGTGTAAAGGGAGCGTAGGCGGGACGGTAAGTCAGGTGTGAAATATACGTGCTCAACATGTAGACTGCACTTGAAACTGCTGTTCTTGAGTGAAGTAGAGGTAAGCGGAATTCCTAGTGTAGCGGTGAAATGCGTAGATATTAGGAGGAACATCGGTGGCGAAGGCGGCTTACTGGGCTTTTACTGACGCTGAGGCTCGAAAGCGTGGGGAGCAAACAGGATTAGATACCCTGGTAGTCCACGCTGTAAACGATGATTACTAGGTGTGGGGGGACTGACCCCTTCCGTGCCGCAGTTAACACAATAAGTAATCCACCTGGGGAGTACGACCGCAAGGTTGAAACTCAAAGGAATTGACGGGGGCCCGCACAAGCAGTGGAGTATGTGGTTTAATTCGAAGCAACGCGAAGAACCTTACCAGGTCTTGACATCGTATGCATAGTCTAGAGATAGATGAAATCCCTTCGGGGACATATAGACAGGTGGTGCATGGTTGTCGTCAGCTCGTGTCGTGAGATGTTGGGTTAAGTCCCGCAACGAGCGCAACCCTTACCTTTAGTTGCTACGCAAGAGCACTCTAGAGGGACTGCCGTTGACAAAACGGAGGAAGGTGGGGATGACGTCAAATCATCATGCCCCTTATGACCTGGGCTACACACGTACTACAATGGCAATTAACAGAGGGAAGCAAAACAGCGATGTGGAGCAAATCCCGAAAAATTGTCCCAGTTCAGATTGCAGGCTGCAACTCGCCTGCATGAAGTCGGAATTGCTAGTAATCGCAGATCAGAATGCTGCGGTGAATACGTTCCCGGGCCTTGTACACACCGCCCGTCACACCATGGGAGTCGGTAACACCCGAAGCCTGTAGTCTAACCTTATAGGAGGACGCAGTCGAAGGTGGGATTGATGACTGGGGTGAAGTCGTAACAAGGTAGCCGTATCGGAAGGTGCGGCTGGATCACCTCCTTTCTAAGGAGCGAGCAGATGAAGAATCTGAGAAGTTCCGGTCAGATGCAAGGGAAGCATTGTTCGATTTTGAAGATACCAAGGAAGAGTTGGGGGTGTAGCTCAGCTGGGAGAGCACCTGCTTTGCAAGCAGGGGGTCAGGAGTTCGATCCTCCTCATCTCCACCAAAAAGGTATTGGGCGCATAGCTCAGGTGGTTAGAGCGCACGCCTGATAAGCGTGAGGTCGGTGGTTCGAGTCCACTTGTGCCCACCAATCAAGAATAAAAATTAATAGATAAGAAGTTATCTGTTAATTTCTGTTCTTGAAAAAGGATAGAAAAAGGAAACTTGAAAATTGAATAAGAAAAGTAAGAGGAAATACAATCAAGTGAAACGACACGATTAAGAAAAATTAATCGGGTAAAAAAACTACAATGTATTGAAGAGAACTCAAAACGGACAAATGGTAAAGCTAATAAGAGCGCAGGGCGGATGCCTTGGCATTGGGAACCGAAGAAGGACGTGGTTAACTGCGAAAAGCTGCGGTGAGTTGTAAGCGAACAAAGACCCGCAGATATCCGAATGGAGCAATCCATATGAGAGAAGCTCATATATCATATACTGAATACATAGGTATATGAGGGGAACCTCCTGAACTGAAACATCTAAGTAGGGAGAGGAAGAGAAATCAACCGAGATTTCGTAAGTAGTGGCGAGCGAAAGCGAAAGAGGCCAAACCGTAATCAGCAATGAATACGGGGTTGCGGACTGCAATTAGCATTGTCAAAGCCTAGTTGAACAGGATGGGAAGCCTGACCAAAGAATGTGAGAGTCATGTAAATGAAAGGCAGAGACAGCGAGCAGGATCCAGAGTACCGCGGGACACGTGAAACCCCGTGGGAAGCTGGGGGGACCACCCTCCAAGCCTAAATATTCCCCAATGACCGATAGCGAAGAGTACTGTGAAGGAAAGGTGAAAAGAACCCCGGGAGGGGAGTGAAAAAGAACCTGAAACCCTGTGCTTACAAGCACTGAGAGCACGTCAAAGTGTGATCAGGTACCTTTTGTAGAATGGTCCGGCGAGTTATCATATGTAGCAAGGTTAAGGACTTAAGGTCTGAAGCCGAAGCGAGAGCGAGTCTTAACAGGGCGAGAAGTTACATGTGATAGACCCGAAACCGAGTGACCTAGCCATGTCCAGGCTGAAGTGGAGGTAAAACTCCATGGAGGGCCGAACCGACCCCCGTTGAAAAGGTGGCGGATGAGGTGTGGCTAGCGGAGAAATTCCAATCGAACTCGGATATAGCTGGTTCTCCCCGAAATAGCTTTAGGGCTAGCGTTGTATTAGATTACCGGAGGTAAAGCACTGAATGGGCTAGGGGCCGAGAGGTTACTGAACCTTATCAAACTAAGAATGCCGGATAATTGATGTACAGCAGTCAGACTATGTGAGATAAGTCTCATAGTCAAAAGGGAAACAGCCCAGACCCACAGCTAAGGTCCCGAAATAGATTTAAGTGGAAAAGGATGTGGGGTTGCACAGACAACCAGGATGTTGGCTTAGAAGCAGCCACTCATTAAAAGAGTGCGTAATAGCTCACTGGTCGAGTGACCCTGCGCCGAAAATTCAACGGGGCTAAAATCTATACCGAAGCTTGGGCTGCAATACGAAAGTATTGCGGGGTAGGGGAGCGTCGTATAAGAGGAGAAGTCATAGCGGAAGCGATGGTGGATTTTATACGAGTGAGAATGCCGGAATGAGTAGCGAGAATTATGTGAGAATCATAATGGCCGAAAGTCTAAGGATTTAGGAGGAAGGTTCGTCCGCTCCTAGTAAGCCGGGAGCTAAGGCGAGGCGGAAACGCGTAGCCGATGCACATACGGTAGAAATTCCGTAGCCTCTGAAAGATTAAAGCACAAGGACACTTGAGAAGCGTTTAGCCGGGCGTTGGTTGCCCCGGTCGTAAGGGACTCCGAATGGAGGAAGTAAATGTGGATTGAGGCAAGAAAAGTTGTGCGTATATCTGAAGAGCCCGTACCGCAAACCGACACAGGTAGACAGGAAGAGGATTCTAAGGCCAACGGGAGAAGGGTTGTTAAGGAACTCGGCAAGTTGACCCCGTAACTTAGGGAGAAGGGGTGCTCGAAAGAGCCGCAGAGAATAGGCCCAAGCGACTGTTTAGCAAAAACACAGCTCTATGCTAAATCGAAAGATGACGTATATGGGGTGACACCTGCCCGGTGCTGGAAGGTTAAGAGGAGAAGTGAGAGCTTTGAATTGAAGCCCCAGTAAACGGCGGCCGTAACTATAACGGTCCTAAGGTAGCGAAATTCCTTGTCAGGTAAGTTCTGACCCGCACGAATGGTGTAACGATTTGGGCACTGTCTCAACAACCCACCCGGCGAAATTGTAGTACCGGTGAAGATGCCGGTTACCCGCGACTAGACGGAAAGACCCCATGGAGCTTCACTGTAGCTTAATATTGAGTTTTGGTATTTCATGTACAGGATAGGTGGGAGACTGAGAAGCATAGGCGTCAGCTTATGTGGAGTCGCTGTTGGGATACCACTCTTGAAGTGCTGAAATTCTAACCTGCGCCCTTGAATCAGGGCGGGGGACATTGTTAGGTGGGCAGTTTGACTGGGGCGGTCGCCTCCAAAAGAGTAACGGAGGCGCTCAAAGGTTCGCTCAGCATGGATGGAAACCATGCTATTGAGTGTAAACGCAAAAGCGAGCCTAACTGCGAGACTGACGGGTCGAGCAGTAACGAAAGTTGGAGTTAGTGATCCGGCGGTATGTGAGTGGAAATGCCGTCGCTCAACGGATAAAAGCTACCCTGGGGATAACAGGCTGATCTCCCCCAAGAGTCCACATCGACGGGGAGGTTTGGCACCTCGATGTCGGCTCATCGCATCCTGGGGCTGAATTCGGTCCCAAGGGTTTGGCTGTTCGCCAATTAAAGCGGTACGCGAGCTGGGTTCAGAACGTCGTGAGACAGTTCGGTCCCTATCTGTCGTGGGCGAAGGATATTTGAAAGGAGCTGTCCCTAGTACGAGAGGACCGGGATGGACGCACCTCTGGTGTACCAGTTGTCACGCCAGTGGCACAGCTGGGCAGCTAAGTGCGGAACGGATAAACGCTGAAGGCATCTAAGCGTGAAGCCGGCCTTAAGATAAGATATCCCATTACGTAAGTAAGTAAGACCCCTCAAAGACGATGAGGTTGATAGGTCTGATGTGTAAGCATGGTGACATGTTTAGCTAGCAGATACTAATTGGTCGAGGGCTTTTCCTTTTGTTCTTGTTCTCTCCTTTTTACTTCTCTTTTCAATTACCTTTTGCCGGTGTTTATAGCGTTGAGGTCCCACCTGTTCCCTTTCCGAACACAGCAGTTAAGCTCTTCCGCGTAGACGATACTTGGACGGTCGCGTCCTGGAAAATTATTTCAATGCCGGCTTATTTTTTAACCGATTCAAAAGAATCGGTTAAATCTTCCTAAATATATATAGAATTTAAGTTTTATGAGTTTAGGTAAGATATTTTTATGTATATTATTTTTATATTTTGGTTAATATACATTATATATTCCTCAATAGCTCAGTCGGTAGAGCATGCGGCTGTTAACCGCAGGGTCGTTGGTTCGAGTCCAACTTGGGGAGCCAAATTTTGCACCATTAGCTCAGTTGGTAGAGCAACTGACTCTTAATCAGTGGGTCCTGGGTTCGAGCCCCCGATGGTGCACCAAAAACACCATGTTGTATTTGCATGGTGTTGTATTATTATTTTTCATATATCCCTCACTACTTTGCGGCGGCTGAGTTCAAACCCAGTTCGTTTCTTGGTAACGGAGTAAACGACTGCACAGAAATCTCCGCAGAAAAGTTCTGAAAGAATATGAAATTGTTGATTGAAAAAGCAATAAGCCCATCAGAGTTCGTAAGGAATCTGACAGGCTTAAGATCTATTTCAAGCACACATGTACGTGTGCTAAAATAGCATTCTCACTAAGTCAATCAGATAGTTTGAGTATCTGTTTGATTAAGGAACATGTTCCGTCGCCAAACGGTTCATATTCTGTGGGGGTGCTTTTTCTGTTTTGTATTTTAACATAAAGGAAATATTTTGTCAAGTATTATTTAAAAAAATTTTTTAATGCCAATTTTGGGAATTTGAAAGAATCGGGATTTTTAATCTCGGTTCTTTATTTTTTTGCCTTGTCAAAAAAATTTTTTTTGGACATATTTTCAGCAAGACTGCAATTTCTGTCAAAGCACGGAAATTGCGGTCTTTTTTTATATTTTTCTACCGCAATTTTTACTTGGTTTTGCATGTATTTTTTCTCAATACCCCTCTTGACAAAATAAAAAATGGTGTATATAATTGGAAATCAAATTGAGGTTTATCCGCACAAGGGTAAAATTTAATATTACTTACTGAGAAAAAATCCGCAAAAAAATCGAAATGCAATCGAAATTTCACCTCGCTCGCTTTTTTTGTTTCTAACCCTTTTCTGGCAAAATCGGCATGCAGTTTCTGCAGAAACCGCCAAGTCTGAATCGCACTCCTTTTCCGATAAGCGAAACGGTAACTTTTGCAGAAACCGCCCAGTTGCAGCAACCCACTTTCTCCGGGAAACAATCAGCCCGCACACGGGCTGAAAATCCGGATTTAACTCACCGGCACGCCGGCAGTCAAATCCGGAGGTCTGGGTAGCAAGCAAAGCCGGTGTGGACACACTCGGCAAATTTTGAAAAAATCAGCGAGACTGATTTTTATCAAAATTTATCTTTTGGGAGACCCCAAACCCCGTTAGACTTTTTTGAAAAAAAGTCAAGAAAGGACAATTAAATGACTAAGCAAAGAAAACGAAATTGTTTACTAAAATTTTATGTTTCAGAAGAAGAAAAAGCATTTATTTTTGAGAAAATGAAGATAGCAAAAATTAAGAATTTAAGTGCATATTTACGTAAGGCTGCAATAGATGGAAAAATAGAAATTCATGACTATTCAGGACTTAAAGAAATTAACTATAACCTGCGTAAAATCGGAGTTAATATCAATCAAATCGCTAAAAGAATCAATGAAACAAATTCGATTTATCAGTCCGATATGGAGGATATTCAAAGAAAGGTAAATGAAATATGGCGTACACAAAAATTCATCCTATCAAAGTTACATTAGGCAAGGCTATAGATTATGTTTGTAAGTTTGAAAAGACCGGGAATGGACAATATATTTCTTCTGTAAATTGTCAATATCAGATAGCTGAACATGAATTTGAATTTACCAGAGAAGAGATGAATGATAAGGTAGAACTTCTAGCTTTTCATGCTGTTCAGTCATTCAAAAGGGGAGAGGTTACTCCTGAACAGGCACATGAAATTGGTATGCAGACTATGAAAGAATTTTTAAAAGACGAGTATGAATTTATTATAACCACTCATGTTGACACTGGTATCATTCACAATCACATAATTATTAATTCTGTAAACATGATCAATGGAAAATCTTTTTCAAGAGAACATAACAGAAAAGAATTTCCTGCATGGAGAGGAATGAGACAAATTAGTGACAGAATTTGTGCTGAAAGAGGTTTATCAGTAATTCAAACCGACAAGGGAAAAGGCATGTCTCATTATGAATGGGAACAGAATAAAGCGGGAGTTTCATGGAAGCAGCAGCTGAAAAATATTATTGATGAAACTATAAAGCAGTCTGATAATTTTGAAGATTTTCTTAGTAAACTTCGTGCAGAAAATATTGAAGTAAAGTATCAGGATTATAAAAAGAAATCCGGCAAATGTTTAGGTTTTAAAATGCAGGGACAAAAGTATTTTATTTATTCTCAAAATCTCGGTTGGTACTATGAAGAAAAGCAGTTAAACAAGAGGATTGACAGAGCAGTTGAGAGAAGAAATGAAACAAAATCCGAAGCAAGAACAAGAAGATTTATGAATCAGGATAATCGACTGAAAGAATTTTTTGACTTGTCTGACGAGCGTTTCAGTGCAGGCGGACTTAACCGTTGGGCAAGAATGCAAAATCTTAAAATCGGGTTTAAAACCATAAGCGTTCTGCACGAATACGGTTTCAAAGACGCAGAGGATTTTTTGAATAAATATGACAGTCTGACAGATGAAAAATTACAAAATGAGGAGAATATCCAAAGCCTTACAAAGAAGATAAATTTTAATAAATACCGACTTAAATATCTGAAAATTTACCGTAAATACAAGCCGATAAATGAGGCGTATAAAAAGGCAGTTTTTCAGGACAGATATTTCCGAAATCATGAAGATGAATTGCTTTTATTTCAGGAAGCGGTAGAGGAATTAAAGAAAACAGAAAAGACCAGAGAGCTTCCCAATGCAGGAAAGCTTGCGGCAGATATTAAGTCATTGGAGGAAGAAAAAAATAAGCTTATTTCTGGAAATAAATCCATAGATAANAACAAGTTCAGAGAAATAAAGAAGATATACAGATTTAAGGAGTGAAATTATGGAGGAAAATAAAAATATATCATGTGATTTATGCGGAAAAAATAAAGAAAATAGAATATGGTATTTAGATAAATGTATTTGTGACGAGTGTGCGGAAAAAATCTCAGAAACTGTTGGAATAAAGAAAAAGAATTCACCGGAAATAGTTGATTATATTGATAAAGATCCGTGTGATGAATTTGATGAATTTTTTAAAGAACAACATGATAGTGGAGCATTTGGATGTCATGTATTGATGGCAATTGCATCAGGAATTATAGGTTATTATTTTACTAAAAAGATATATGGTATCTTGGTAACAGAAAATATGTTATTTAGCTTTAGAATAATATTGCTGATATTATTTAGTTTACTGCCGATATTGGCTGTATATCTTTTGTTTTG
>NZ_JAOQKH010000020.1:0-31299 GCF_025567485.1 Porcipelethomonas ammoniilytica
CCGAACACAGCAGTTAAGCTCTTCCGCGTAGACGATACTTGGACGGTCGCGTCCTGGAAAATTATTTCAATGCCGGCTTATTTTGGGCCATTAGCTCAGTTGGTTAGAGCAACCGGCTCATAACCGGTTGGTCTGGGGTTCGAGTCCCTAATGGCCCACCATTTTAGGGGTATAGCTCAGTTGGTAGAGCAGCGGTCTCCAAAACCGCGTGCCGAGGGTTCAAATCCTTCTGCCCCTGCCAAATGCGCCTTTAACTCAGCTGGATAGAGTAACTGCCTTCTAAGCAGTAAGCCATTGGTTCGAGTCCAATAAGGCGCACCATTTTATTTTATGGTGGGTGTAGCTCAGTTGGTTAGAGCGTCGGATTGTGGTCCCGAAGGTCGTGGGTTCGACTCCCATCTCCCACCCCATCATGCACTGACAAAATAGATGACAGTGCCGTAAAGCCCGTAGATACGGGCTTTTTTCGTGTTTTGAGGGCGAAAAAAAGAGATAAAAAACCATAGATGCTTTTGGGCGATTTTGGGCAACTTTGAGGGATCGAACCGACACAAAATAAAATAAAAAGAAAATGGAAGCAGATTTGAGAAAGAAAAACTCAAGTCTGCCTTTTTTGTATATGTAGAAAAAATAAAGCCGTTTTTGTTGCTTATCCACAAGAGGAAAAGCAAAATCAAGAACGGCTTTTTTTAATGTCTGAAAGAAGGGATGCAGAATGTGGAAGTAAGAAATAATAAAAAAATGAAATTTGGAGGGAAATAAATTTGGTATACAATGAAAAAAAGGTAGAACTGCTTCGGCAGAGATATCCAAAAGGCACAAGAATATGCCTTGACAGTATGGAAAACGATCCGTTTCCAATACCGCCAGGCTCTAAAGGAACAGTAGATTTTATAGATGACGCAGGAAATCTAATAATGAAATGGGACAGCGGAGGTTCACTGTCGCTGATACCCGGAGAGGATAAATTTCATACAATAAGTCAGGAAGGGACAGAAGAAATAAATATTAAGGAAAGGATTAAGGCATTTGACAAAGCGAATTCTCCGTTATATATCGTTGATCACGATGACGGCAGGTTCAGTCTGTGCCTTCAGCTTAAGGAATACGGTCAGGAGGCTTTTAATGCTTATGCAGAAGAGATAGGCGATCCTGTTACGGAGGATGGACAATTCTATACACATGGAAACGGATATGAGTGGGAAACAGTATTTCGCAGAGCCTTTGCAGATGAACCGAATCTAAGTAAGATTTATTTTGACTGTGAGGCAGGCGGATTTTTCTGTTATGCAGACAGTCTGTCGCTAATGGAGGACTTAGGGAGTCGATTCAAGGCTATGATAGACGATACTGAAGGCTTTGCCAATCTTGTGTCATCGGCGCTCAAAGAAGCCAATCAGGATCAAATTGAAGAAATAACGGAAGAAGTACAAATGGATATGTCAATGTAAGCGGTTAGGTCAAAAAAGACTTAACCGCTTTTTGGTACCTAAAAGCAGAAAGGAGAAGATATGAATGATTCGTGTGTTTGAAGCATTTGCGGGAATCGGAGGATTCCGAAGCGGATTGGAAAGAGTAGGAGGATTTAAAATAGTAGGATGGTGTGAAATTGATAAGTTTGCGCAAAAGGCTTACAGAATATTGTTTGATACGGGAAAAGAGGAATTTTATGAGGACATCACAAAAATCGATTACAGAACAATGCCGGATTTTGACTTGCTCGTTGGAGGCCCGCCATGCCAAAGCTGGTCATATGCAGGACTCAGAAAAGGGTTTGAGGACGACAGAGGAAATATGTTCCTCGAATATATTAGAATCCTTGAAGCCAAAAAACCCAAGTATTTTGTGGCTGAGAATGTTGCCGGACTGCTTAGTCATTCGGAGGGGAGAAGCTACGGAATCATCCTTGAAAAGATTTGCGAATTGGGGTATAGCGTGTGCTGGCGTGTGCTTAACAGCGCAAATTTCGGAGTTGCCCAAGACAGGAAAAGAGTGTATCTTGTGGGATATCTTGGAGAAAGAAGCCCCATCGAAATATTGGCTTTCGGAGAAAGCGGCAATGAAGATAGCGATGAAAGCAGAGAACAAGCAGCTCTTAAACAGTTAATAGGAGGAAGTCAGGGAACAAGAGTATATGATGCTGAAGGACTGGCGTCAACTCAATGCAGCGGATCGGGAGGAATGGGAGGAAAAACAGGATTATACCTGATAGATATGAATCCGCCACCGAAGCTGACAGAAAAGGCAAGATGTATAACAACACGTCAGGACAGCGGAGTAAGTAAAAGAAAGGCAGAGCATTCAGCAGTATTTGTGGATTTGAATGAAAACCCTGAGATAACTGATAAGGCAAGGTGTCTGCATACACGGTATGATTTGGGAGTTACCAACGGTAAACATAAGGGAGAGCGTTCGGGAATATTGGTTGAAGAAGAACCGAGAGCGATAATAAATCCGTTTAAGGAGAAAACCCGTCAAAACGGCAGAAGAATAAAAGAGCCGAATGAACCGATGTTTACGCTTACAGTTACAGATAGGCACGGTATAGTTCATAGAGGAAGAATAAGAAGATTAATGCCGTTGGAATGCTGGCGTCTGCAGGCGTTTACGGATGAACAATTCCGTAAGGTTCAGGAATCCGGAATGTCTGACGCACAGTTGTACAAGTTAGCCGGAAATGCAGTAACGGTAAATGTTATTGAGGCGATAGGAAGAAATCTGCTTGAATTTGATAAGGAGGAGTCATAATGCCGAATCATGTAACTAACATAATAGAATTAAATGGTGGTAGGATGGAAATAAAAAATTTATTGGAAACAATAAAAAATGATGAAATAGGATTGGGATCAATAGATTTTGAAAAGATAATTCCGATGCCCGATAATATCTGCCGTGGAGATCTGGGTTCAAAAGAACGGGAACTATACGGTCAAAATAATTGGTATGACTGGTCGCTAGCAAATTGGGGAACAAAGTGGAATGCCTACGGATATGATGAAATTAAGAATAACAATCCAAAAGAAAAAATCACTTTTTTAACGGCATGGGCAGCGCCGCATCCGATAATGGAAAAGCTTGCGGAAATGTATCCGGAAGTAAATATACAACATGAATGGGCGGACGAGGATATAGGAATGAACTGCGGGAGATACTGCATACCCAAAGGATTGTATTGTTATCATCTACGCCAATCAGACGACGGAGAAAGGTTTGCTGCGCTTGAAAATATAGTTGCAGTGAATCATGGGGGTTCAGTAATAACAAAAGAACATATAAAGCTGGGCGAGAAAGGGTATATATCATTAAATGAAGATATCGAACCAAATTTTTTAGGAGAAACAACCACAATAAAAGAATATTTTCAAGATAATGCAGAACTTAGTGAAGATATGGGAATGGAGATGAGTCAGATATGACAATAACAAGGATAGAAGCCCGGCAGCTGAGAAATATGGAAAACCGTGAGGGATTGGTTATACAGGGCTGTGGAGGTGATCTTCAGGAATGGGTTGACGGAATAAATGAAATGCTGACAGAAGCGGATATTTTGAAAAACGGAAGTAGGTTTGAAAAATGCTATGTATTTAAAAATGAAAACTTAACATGCATGCTGTTTCCGTTTGAAGATGTGCAGCTTGATATAGGAAAGCTTGCAATGTGGAGATTGCAGACGCATGATCAGTTCGGAGGTAAATGGCTATCGGATTATGTACCGAACAGACTTGGAGGGTTTATTTCAGAACAGAAAAAGCCTGAATGTCAACTAATAGGTCAAAACGGGAATGTATTTAATCTCATGGGGATCGCATCAAAAACGCTGAAAGAAAATGATATGGCAGATGAGGCAAAGGAAATGTGTGAACGTATAACCTCCTCAGGCAGCTATGACGAGGCGCTATGCATAATAAGTGAATATGTAGAAATAACATCAATAGATGAATATGAAGAAGAAACAGAAGAAATGGGAATGGAGATGATGTAAATGGTATACTTATTTATAGGAATGGTGATAGGAGGTACGGCAGGATTGTTTACAGGCTGTCTGCTGACAACAGCCAAAGAAGCCGACAAGGAGATAAAACTGTTCATTTACTTCCTTTCTGCATTTGCCGACCGCAGAAAAGTTTATACAATAAAAAAAGCCGCTTTGCCAGCAGCAGATTTTATTCTGCAGTCGGCAAAACATGGGTAGGAGGAAAGAAAGCATTAAGAGAAGCAGTGCTTGCAAGATTTCCTCCGTTTTATGAAAGGTATATTGAGGTATTCGGAGGCGCAGGTTGGGTATTATTCCATAAACCGCCCGGAATGGATTTTGAGGTAATAAATGATTACAATTCAAATCTCGCCAATCTGTACCGCTGTGTGAGAGATAAACCTGATAAGCTGAAATACAAACTGAGATATGTTCTCAATTCAAGGGAGGATTTCAATTGGATATCAAGCTTACATAAAAACGGATTGTTTACACGCTTCTATGATGTAGACAGAGCTGCAAAGTTCTATCAGTTGATAAGATATAGCTATGCAAGCAGTTTAGACAGCTTTGGAAGTCAGCCGCATTCAATGTGGTCGGATTTTCCGCAGATAGATATGGCAAGTAGACGATTACAGAAGGTAGTGATAGAAAACCGAGATTTTGAAAAGCTGATAAGGCAGTATGACCGTCCCGTCAGCTTTTTTTATTGTGATCCTCCGTATTTTGCAACGGAGAATTACTATAAGGATGTAGGGTTTAAAACAGCGGATCATGTAAGGCTGCGTGACAGTCTGTTGGATATAAAGGGAAAATTCCTTGTGTCCTACAATGACTGTCCTGAGATACGGGAGATATGGGATAAACCGAATATACAAATTGAAGAAATAAGCAGACTGAACAATCTGGCACAGAGATATGAGGGCGGCTGTATGTATGAGGAGTTATTTATATCAAATTACGATATGAGTGAGAGAAGGAATATGATAAAACAGTTCTCACTTTTTGATGAAGAAAACGGAGGTTTAAGTATATGAAAGAAAAGAATGAAATTACAGGGTATGCAGAGGTTGAAAACGGAATGATTCATATACCGAAGGTATATATGCCGGAGGGAGTGAAGCTGAAATTCAGATTAGAACTGGACGGAGAATTTGAAATAGCGCTTTTTCTTGATAAGGCTGAAGATGAGGACAACTGAAACGGAGTGTTAGGATATGAACGATATAAAGGTGTTTGAAAACATTGAATTCGGTAAGTTAGAGGTATTGTGGGAAAATGGAAAAGCATATTTTCCTGCTAAGAGATGTGCAGAAATACTGGGATATTCTAATCCGCATGAAGCAGTACGCAGACATTGTAAGGGGTGCGTGAAACGCTCACTCCTAACAAACGGAGGGAAACAAGAGAAAAAATTTATTTCAGAAGGAGATTTATATCGTCTGATAGTAAGATCAAAATTGGAATCTGCACAACGATTTGAATCATTTGTTTTTGATGAGGTGCTTCCGACAATACGCAAATACGGAATGTATGCCAATGCGGAAGTCCTTGAAAAAATGATATGTTCGCCTGAAAATGTGATACAGATATGTACAATGCTTGTGAATGAGCAGAAGAAAAATAAGAAGCTTGAAGCTGATAATGCCAAGCTTGCCGAAAAGTGCGGTTATCTTGATAAGATACTGCAAAGTAAAAATGCAATACCCGTAACAGTAATAGCTAAAGATTACGGAATGTCGGCACAGGTGTTCAATGATCTGCTTCATTTTCTGGGGATTCAGTATAAGCTGAAAAGCGGAACATGGGTATTGTATCAGAAGTATGCAGACTGCGGATATACAAAGTCAAAGACATATCAATATGACGAGGATAAGACAACTGTCCATACATATTGGACTCAGTCGGGAAGAATATTTCTGTATAATTATTTAAAGAAATATGGGTATCTGCCTGTGTGTGAACGGCAGTCATGAAAATGTAAAGGAGAAATTGAATATGAAAGTAAAAGCAACGATCAACAGAATAACGGATAAGCCTGAATCAACGGTAAAGGCATATGCAAGCGTATCATTTGACGGAGCATTTGCAGTACATGGGATCAAGGTGTGTGAAAATGAAAAGGGGAGATTTGTATCAATGCCGTCTATGCCGTATAAGGACAGAAACGGAGAAACCAAATACAGCGATACATTTCACCCGATATCCAAGGGAGCAAGGGAAGCTCTGAATCAATCAGTGCTGAATGCATACGATTTCGAGCTTCAGCAGATACAGGCAACGGAAATAGAGATAGACCGGTCTCAGGAGGAAGCAGAGGAAATTGAGGAATATCCCGAACCGGAGTTAGGAATGTGATAAAATGAATGTTTTGATAGGAGTAAAAATCCGCTCGCCGTGCAGTAAATAATCGTGAAAAAATAAGTTTAAGTGAGCAGACCAATGGTGAGAATCGTTAGTCTTTTTTAATTTGAAGGAGGAAAAAAGTATGAAAAAACAAATGACAAGAATATTATCAATAATGATGACGATCGTAATGATATTTACAATGATGCCGTTAACGGTCTTTGCAGAAGAAACAAAGGTACAGATAGTAAATGCATATGAGCTTGCGACCAAAAGCAAAATGACCATAGGAGACGGATATACGCTGAATGCGGAGGATTATTGGTGCATTATTCATACATCAGACAGCATGAGGGCAGTGTACTGTATTGAACCGGGAAAGCATGTTTTAAGCGGAGATATGTATAATGAAAATGCAGCCGAGAATTATCTTAACAAGGTAAAAAACAAGACGCTGTCCACTTAGGAAATCCAATCGACTCTAAGACGAACCTTTCTGTACGCATATACGGGAAAGCTTGATACGGCGGAATCATATATGAAATATACTGCAACTCAATTGCTTGTATGGGAGGTTATCGTAGGACAGAGAGATATGAACTTCAAGCGTGTAAGCAACGGATATACATCGGTTGAAAAGATGTTAAATAATTTCCGTAATGATTATGCAGGACAGCAGGTAAGCAATTATTATTACGACTATGAAACAAAAATACAGAAAGATAAAAAATCAGTATCCTTTGCAAAGATTTCAAAGGAATCGGCGAAAGCCTCGGCAGTAAAAGCAGGAGCAGACGGAACATATACATTCAAGGATAAGAACAAGCAGCTTAAAAACTTTGATGTGACCGTTAATAACGGAAGTGTTGTATCAAAGTCGGGAAACAGTCTGAAAGTCAAAGCAGATGACGGAAAAACAGCAGTTGTAACATTAACGCAGAATAACCTGAGCGATTCAGGAGAGTTTACCGGATTTCTGACATTGACAAGCAATTCAAAGCAGACGCTAGCCAAACTGAAAGCAGGAAAAAGAAAATATTATGCGGCTGTCAAAGGACTTGAAAACGGTAATTTAGAGATTATCAAGACTTCCGAGGACGGAATTGTTGCAAATATAGAATTTACGGTAACGGGAAACGGTAAAACATACAATGTAAAGACAGACAGTAACGGAAAGATAAAAATCCCAAATTTGACAGCAGGAGAGTACACAGTAACTGAAAAAGTTCCTGTTCGATATGAAAAACAGAAGTCGCAGAAGGTAAAGGTACAGGCAGGCAAGACAGCTTCCGTTTCATTTTCAAATACTCTTAAAAAAGGAGCAATAAAGATAAACAAACAGTCTGAGGACGATGAAGTAGGAAACCGAACATTTGAAATCAAGGGGAACGGCAAGACATATACAATTAATACAAACAGTAACGGAATTGCCGTACTCTCGGATATTCCCGTGTATGACAAGGATAATAATAAAATCACCTATACGATAAGCGAGAAAAATGTTCCTATAAAATACGTAGTTCCCGCAAATCAGACAGCAACCCTTACAGCAGACGCCACAACAGACAAGACATTTAAAAATGTGCTTAAAAAGTTTACGGCAGAGGTAATAAAGAAGGACAGCGAATATGACTCAGCACAGGGTGACGGAAGTCTTGCAGGAGCCGTTTACGGTATTTACAAAGGTGATGAGCTTGTAGATACGTATACTACCGATGAGAAAGGATACTTTAAAACCAAGGAATATGTTTGCGGAGATAATTGGACTATCCGTGAAGTTTCACCGTCTGAGGGATATTTACTAGATGAAACAGTATACTCTGTTGGTGCAGAAGCCAATAATTATACGGTTGAAAAGAATACTGTAAAAATGACAGTAAAAGAGGACGTTATCAAGGGCAAGATTTCAATTATAAAGCACAGCGATGACGGTACAACGCAAATAGAAACTCCCGAAGAAGGAGCGGAATTTGAGGTATATCTGAAATCCGCAGGCTCTTTTGAGGCGGCAAAGGAAAGTGAAAAGGATCATCTTGTATGCGATAAAAACGGATTTGACGAAACCAAGCTTCTCCCATACGGTATTTACATTGTTCATCAGACTAAGGGCTGGGAAAACACCGAATGGATGAAAGATTTTGAAGTTGTCATCAGCGAGAATGAAAAGAATTACTTCTACCTTATAAACGACGCCGTTTTGACTTCACTTGTGAAAATAGTGAAAAAAGACGCTGAAACGGGCAATATTATTCCGGTTTCAAGTATCGGATTCAAAGTGTGGGACTGTCAGAATGAATGCTATGTAGAGCAGACGATCAACTATCCGACGCAGATCACAATAGACACATACTATACAGACGAAAGCGGATCGCTTATGATGCCAAGCGAGCTTGTTTACGGAAATTACGAGCTTCACGAGGTACAGACGGCTAACGGATATGTTCTTGACGAAACTCCTGTTCCATTTGCAATTGACGGTCAGGAAGAAGTAATTACGGTAGAAAAATTCAATACTGCTCAAAAGGGCAGAATAAGCGTACAGAAAACAGGTGATATATTTACAAGAGTAAATAAGGCTTCATCAGCATATACAGACGAGGACGGAAATCTGATTGAAAATCCTACGACATATACTCCGGTGTTTGAAACGGGAAATCTTGCAGGGGCAGTATTTCAGGTGATAGCATCTGAGGACATCATAACAGCAGACGGTACTGTAAGAGCAAAGGCAGGAGATGTAGTTGCAGAACTTATCACTGATGAAAACGGCTATGCCGAAACAGACTTGTTGTATCTGGGCAAGTACGAAGTTAAGGAAATTACCGCTCCTAACGGATATGTGCTTAATTCTAAATCACAGTTTATTGAACTTGTCTATGCAGGACAGGAAATAGAAGTAAGAGATACAGTAAATGCGGCGTTTGTCAACGATTATCAAAGGGTTGAAATCAGTCTTGAAAAGATTTTAGAACAAGACGAAACCTTCGGAATCGGAACAAATGAAGAATACAAAAGTGTCAGATTCGGTTTATTTGCAGAGGAAGAAATAACTGCGGCTAACGGCAGTACGATTCCTGCAAACGGTCTAATATCTGAAATCAGTCTTGATGAAAACATGAAAGCGGTATTTTCGGTAAAGCTTCCGTTTGCAAAGTATTATGTTCGGGAAATTTTCACAGATGAGCATTATATTCTCGGCGATGAAAAGTATTCTTTTGATTTTAAGTACAGTGAAGAAGCAGAAACAGTAATTATCGACTGCGGAGAGTTTGAAAACAAGCTTAAAAGAGGAACAGTAAAGGGACTGAAACTAGACGAGAATAATGAACCTCTTGAAAACGCAGTGTTCGGACTTTTTAAACCCGACTGTACAGAGTTTACAGAAGAAAACGCATTAATGACAGCCAAGTCAGATGACAAGGGCTGTTTTTGTTTTGCCGATATTCCGTTCGGAGAGTTTGCAGTAAGAGTGATAAAAGCTCCGACAGGATATATTTTGTCTGATAAGGTGTATCAGGTGAACATAACCGAGGACGGTCAGACTGTAGAAATAACAGCAGAAAACAAGCCGATAACCGTTGAGTTTTCAAAGAGAGATACCGAGGGCAATGAGCTTAAAGGAGCTAAGCTTCAGATAGTTGATGAAAAAGGTAATGTAATAGAGGAATGGATTTCAGACGGTACAAATCATATTGTTAAAAAGCTTAAGGCAGGGAAATATGTGCTTACCGAAACCGCAGCTCCGGACGGTTATGAGATAGCCACAGATATCAGCTTCGAGGTCTTTGAGGACGGTACTGTCAAGGCAGGAAATACAGAAACAGTTGCTGTATCTAAAGACGGAAATCCGCTGATAGTTATGGTAGACGAAGCGGAAGAAAAGCAGATAACCCCTCAGACAGGAGATAACCGCAGTAAGCTTCCGGGGATCATACTGACAGGAACAGGACTTTCAATACTTGTAATACTGATATTAAAGAGCAGAAAAAAGAACGGAGGAAAAGATGAAAAGTAAGCTATTGAAAATAGCGGCTGCTGTTTCGGCTGCCGCTTTAATTGCAGGAGGGATATATTTTCTGTTTTATGATGATCTGGCACAGAAAATAAGCTATGAAAAGCTAAAGCCGTTTATGCCCGATATTACTGTTCTGAATGTTTCTCCAACTGAGCAAATCGAGGAAGATGAAAAAAAGGAATTGAATGAACAGGTTCAGGAACTGAATCAGAGCTATGATGACTCAATAGGATGGATATATATTCCCGATACAAATATCAATTATCCGATAATGCAGGCGGAGGATAATGAATATTATCTCCACAGGTCATATGACGGTAATTATTTGTATTCAGGTTCGGTTTTTCTCGATTGGCGATGTAATTCGGATTTTTCGGGAGATGTGAATATGCTGTACGGTCACAATATGCAAAACGGAAGTATGTTTGCGGATGTTCTCAACTTTTTGAACGAGGATTACTTTGACAGTCATAAATACGGCTGGCTAACAACTGAGGACAGCGTATACAGAGTAGAATTCTTTTCGGTTTCACAGCCACAGAGTTACAGCGGAGTATACAATGTTCAGAGGGCAGGAGATATGTGGCTTAAAAAGCTCAAGAGTTTCAATGTGATAGACAGAGAAATAAAAATCGAAGATGATGATTGTATGATCTCGCTTTCTACCTGTACAAATTCTGAAGGAAGTTCAAGAACTGTTCTGACGGGTAAATTGATTGAAGTTTAACGGAGGGATGTATATGAAAAAGAAGAAAGTACTTATATTTATAATTACAGCAGCAGTAATGGCGGTGTTGTGCAGTATTACAGTGTTTGCGGACGGAGAGGTAGCAAACGCAGTAAGCAATACATGGACTAAGGCAAGAGGACAGATAAAATCGATCGTAAACGATGTAGTGTTTCCTGTAATAGATGTTGTTCTGGCAATACTATTGTTTGTTAAAATATCTACAAGCTACATGGACTACCGCAAGCATGGACAATTTGAATGGGCTGCTCCGGCGATTTTGTTCGGCTGCCTTATATTCTCCCTGACAGCTCCTTTGTATATTTGGTCTATAGTGGGAATGTAATAAAAGAACAGGTTTGAGGCTGAATATTTGTTGGATATTGGTATAGCTATTTTTGAAACTATTTGATATATTGTGTTGCGGAGGTGAGGCAATGGACATAGCGGGCGAGCTGTACAATAAGTATGCAGACGAAATCTCAATGGAGGCGGTGAGTAATGAAAGATATCTGAGGTTAAAGAGAACGCTCAAAAATATATCCGACGAGTTTGAAAAGCTTGATGAAGAAATAAAGGAAACTGTCGACGGGTATATTGATATAATCTCACGGGAAAATGATATCTATTCGAAAGCCGCATTCCATATGGGATTCAGGCTCGGACTCAGAATCCAAAAGGAAATGAAAGAATAACAGGGAAAAGCAGTCTTCGGACTGCTTTTTCAATTGGGGGTGATGAAATGCGGTATATACCATATAGCGAGGAGGAAAAACAGCTTGCCAACAGTGTTAATTTAGAACGGTTTCTTCAAACGAGGGGTGAAAAGCTTGAAAAAGCAGGACGGGAATACAAGCTGGTATATTACGACGGCAGCGGAAAGCATGACAGCATAACGATAAACGGCTCGGCTTGGTTCGACCACAAAAATCAGGTAGGCGGCGGAGCAATCAAATTCATGCGCCATTTTTACGGTATGGATTTTCAGACGGCTGTTCAGGAACTGTTAGGGCAGACGGTAACTCCGTTGTCCCACAGTCCGCCGAAAGCTATCGCAAAGGAAGAAAAGAAAGAATTCAGACTTCCCGAAGCCAATCCGAATATGCACAGGGTCTACGCCTACCTTATAAAACAGAGATTTATTGCACCCGAAATCATAACTCATTTTGCAAAACAGCACACGCTGTATGAGGATAAGGAGCATCACAATGCGGTGTTTGTGGGCATGGATGAAAACGGTGTTCCCCGTCAGGCACATAAGCGTTCCACAAATTCATACGGAAAAACATTCAGAATAACCTGTGAGGGTTCGGATACAAAGTACAGCTTTGCTCACTTCGGTGAATCCGAAAAGCTGTTTGTGTTTGAAGCGCCGATAGATATGTTAAGTTATCTCACTATCTATCCGCAGGATTGGCAGAAGCACAGCTACATCGCCATGAACGGAGTGTATGAAAATGCTGTTTTAACGGCGCTTGAAAATCATTCATGGCTGAAAGAAATTGTACTATGTACCGATAACGATGAGGGAGGAATTGACGCAGCCCAAAGACTGACGGATATTCTGAAAGAACACGGGTATGAAAACATTTCAAGGTTTTGTCCGCTTTTCAAGGACTGGAATGAAGATTTGAAAGCACAAAACGGAGAAGCGCCTCTTCCTGCCGTTTTTCACCGAAGAAAAGAGCTGTATTATGAAACGGTATCGGAGTTAAAGTATTTTAAATGCAGTCCTGACAGGTTGATTGACAGGTTATCAAAAACAATCCGAAACGGACAATATCATTATCTTGCCGAGTATGCACTTGCAGGCTCGGCATTTTTTATAGGGAGAAAAGATGAGGAATCCATGTTTGAAAGACTGAGAGCAAAGCTGTCGGACGAATACAGAGCGTATTCGGATAAAGGCAAGCTGTATTCTAAAGAAGATAACCTAAAGAGAATGTACCAATCAGTTATGAAAGATTTAAGATATACTCAGGCAAGAACAAAGGAACAGGTTATTCAGACTGCAAAATCACTGTATGAACTGGCAGACTGTGCAGTCAGGTGCGAGGTTGAACAGAAACTGTCCTCTCCTCAGGTAACACAGGAAGAAACGCCTCAGATGAAAGAACCGTCTAAGGCACTCTGTATGGAGTATGGGTGATTTAAAAGATGGAGGTGTAAAAAATGACGCAGACGCAGCTGATCGGCATTATTGTAATGTCGGTCATATTTATTTTACTTGCGGTACTGATATACTGTTCAAACAATTATTCACTAAACGGAATCAAGAAAAAAACCGTAGGACAGGGGCAATATGGGACTGCCCGTTTTTCAACGAAAGCCGAGGTCAAAAAGACATACACGCAAATACCCTTTGATGTGGAAAACTGGCGTCGGGGAAAAAATCTGCCATCTGTTCAGGGTACTGTAGTAGGATGTAAAACCAAAGGAAAACAAACCTATGCTTTAATTGACGAGGGGGATGTTCATACCCTTATGGTAGGTGCAGCGGGAGTAGGCAAAACAGCTTTTTTTCTTTATCCGAATATTGAACTGTCTCTTGCAAGCGGCATGAGTTTTCTCAATACAGATTGCAAAGGCGACGTAGTGAGAAACTACGGAACGATAGCAAAAAAGTATTACGGCTACAATGTTTCGGTTATCGATCTTAGAAATCCTACACGCTCTGATGAAAATAATATGCTTCATCTGGTCAACAAATATATGGACATTTACAAGTCGGATAAGACTAATTTGCAGGCAAAAGCAAAAGCGGAGAAGTATGCAAAGATAACAGCCAAAACCATAATAAATATAGGCGGCGGAGATTACTCCTCGATGGGACAAAATGCGTTTTTCTACGACGCTTCTGAAGGATTATTGGCTTCACTCATTTTGTTAATAGCTGAATTTGGCGAGAAAAATGAAAGGCATATAGTGTCGGTTTTTAAAATGATTCAGGATTTATTAACGCCAATAGCCGAAGAAAAGAAGGCAGAGAAAAAAGGACAGGCAAAGCCTAAAAACGGATTTAAAATTCTTATGGAAAAGCTCCCTGACGAACATAAAGCCAAATGGCTTGCAGGTTCTGCACTGTTTGCGGCAGATCAGGCGATGATGTCGATAATATCGACTGCATTGTCAAGGCTCAACAGCTTTATAGATTCGGAGCTTGAACAGATACTGTGCTTCGGTATGGCAATTGACGCCGAGAAGTTCTGCAATGAAAAGTCGGCGATATTTATTGTGCTTCCCGAAGAAGACATCAGTAAATATTTTATGGTATCGCTGATAATTCAGCAGCTGTACCGTGAGATTTTAGTAATTGCAGATGAAAACGGAGGCAAGCTGAAAAATAGGGTAATGTTTTACTGCGATGAGTTCGGCAGCTTTCCTAAGATAGAGGGAGCAGAGGCAATGTTTTCAGCAAGCCGTTCCCGAAGAATCAGCATTGTAGCAATTATTCAGTCCTTTGCACAGCTTGACAAAAACTACGGCATAGAAGGTCAGGAGATAATAACCGACAACACTCAGCTGACTATATTCGGAGGCTTTGCCCCGAACAGTCAGAGTGCGGAGGTTCTGTCAAAGGCACTTGGAGAGCAGACAGTACTAAGCGGTTCTGTATCGCACGGCAGGGATAAATCACAATCCCTGCAGATGATAGGCAGACCGTTAATGACGCCTGATGAGTTGAAATCCATGCCGAAAGGACAGTTTATTGTTATGAAAACGGGAACGCATCCCATGATATCGCCTTTAAAGCTGTATTTTAAATGGGGCATTGAGTTTGAAGAACCGTATATACTTGAAGATAAGGGTGCAAGGAAGGTCACATATATGAGTAAAGACGGATTAATGCGAGAGGTTGAGATGAAGTATCCGCAGAAGAAAAAAATACTGCCTGTGGAGTTTGATGTGGAATTTGATGAAGAACTGCCGAAAAGGAGAAAGCGGCTTAAAACAGGAGGTGTATAGTGTTTGAGATTTTCAAGGGAGATCTACGAGTACGGATTGCCTCACAGGGCAGTGACGGTATATATGTATCTTTCCAACCGTGCCGGAAAAAAGAAAGAGTGTTTCCCGTCGGTGAAAACCATTGCCGAGGATCTCAGAATGTCAAGATCAACGGTGTTTCGTGCTTTTAATGATCTGGAAACCGCAGGACTTATTGAGCGTGAGGAAAGGTACAGAATAAGCGGAGGACGAAGCTCCACTCTTTATAGGGTTAAAGGTTGAAAAAACAGCGGTTTTGTGGTATAATCAGTAATATAAAAAATAAGAGGTGTAAAGGTGATAAGAAGATTTGAGGAAAAGGATATATCTTCTGTTATGCAAATTTGGTTGGATTCAAATTTAGAGGCACATTCATTTATAGAGGAAAGCTATTGGAAAAACAAATATGAAGCTGTTGAAAAAATGATATTAAAAGCAGAAATATATGTTTATGAGGATAGCGATGGTATAAACGGGTTTGTCGGATTGATAGACAATTATATTGCCGGAGTATTTGTAAGAAAGGGAAAACGCTCAAAGGGAATAGGAAAACAGCTTATTGATTTTGTTAAGTGTCAGTACAATAACCTGACGTTAGATGTTTTTGTCAAAAATACCAGAGCAGTAGATTTCTATATAAGAGAGGGATTTCAAATTCAACGCAAAAGTATTAATTATGATACACAGGAAGAAGAATATACCATGTGCTGTAAAGTTAAAATTAAGGAGTAAAAGGAATGTCAAACAAGTACAATTTAGACCGAGAAACCTATAGAGCAATAAAAAAGATGGACAGAGTGCAGCTTGAAAAAATACTGACCGATGTATATACATCAGGCAAAGAGGACGCAGAATCGGGATATATAGATTTAAGCGAGCTTAAAGCAGCCATCGGACAGATAAAGGGAATAGGAGAAAACAGACTCAACGAAATAATGGATGTTATTCAGAACTTTGTTGATAATGCGGAGAAAAAAGAGGATTAATATGAATGATGTTAACAGATGCGGCTGGTGTCAGGATAACGGAATGATGCAGAAGTATCATGATGAAGAATGGGGAGTACCGCTGCATGACGATAAAAAGCAGTTTGAGTTTTTGATGTTGGAAGCGATGCAGTGCGGACTCAGCTGGTCGCTTATGTTAAAGAAAAGACAAACTTTCAGACAGTGCTTTGATGATTTCGATTATGAAAAGATCGCCTTGTACAATGAAGAAAAAATCGCAGAAATAATGAATATACCCGACATGATAAAGTCTGAAAGGAAGATAAGAGCAGTAATTCATAATGCGAAAATGTTCCTAAAAATCATTGAAGAATACGGCTCCTTTGATAAATATCTGTGGGGTTTTACAGATAACAAAACAATAATCTATGATTCTCACAGGGATGGACAGCTTCCTGCAAAGAATGAATTATCCGATGAAATAAGCAGAGACCTGAAAAAAAGAGGATTTAAATATCTGGGTTCGATAACCGTCTATTCGCATCTGCAGGCATGCGGAATAATAAACGATCATGAGGAAAAATGCTTCAGGTATAAGGAGCTTAAAGAAAAAAATGATATAAACCGCTGATTTTTTATCGGCGGTTTTTTATATGGGAGGAAAAAATGAAAAAGAGAAAAGCCGAACGGTGTAAAAGCTACAGAAGAACAAAAAAGTATTATATAACGATCCATAGCTGTGAGCGTTACGGAAAGCTGAAAAATCATCAGTCCATTGGGACTGATTTTTTTACGGAAAGAAAAAAGGAGGCGGTATAAATGTTTGACTGGATAGGAGATGCGTTAAGCTGGGTAGGAGATAAGATATCGGGAGCGGTATCAAGCGTAGGCTCGGCAATTTCCGAAGCGGTATGGGATATAATGCTTGAATGGCTGTTTAAAACAATTTACGGAGCGGTTGCAGACTTCTTCGGAATGATAAACGGTATGGCGGCGGAAATATTTGAACTGAATTGGGTAAATGCATTTTTAAGTTTGTTTTCGTCATTCGGATGGGCGCTGTTCGTGGCAGGACTGGCAGTAGCAGTGTTCGATACTGCGATAGAATACCAGTCGGGCAGGGTAAATATACAAAGTACCTGTCTGAATATTCTGAAAGGTTTTATGGCAGTAAGCCTGTTTACAAAGCTTCCTGTTGCCCTGTATAAGTTCTGCATAACCTTACAGACCACATTTTCAGATGACTTGATAAGTTCATTTACAGGTTCGGTAAGAGGCAATCTGGGAGATACCGCAAATGTAGTTATTCGCACTGTGTCTGACAGCTTTTTTACAGACAACACTGCTGTTTCTGGGACTGCTTACATGGCAGACAAATATGCTTTTGGGACTTGGAATAATGCTTTCGGCAAGTGAAGTTCCGAGAATAGCACAGCAGTTCGGATTGGACACAAGCATAAGATTTAATATGGTAAGTGTTTCAAGTACGGTTAATACAGCTATGCGTGCAGGAAAATTTGTTACATCAAAATTTGCATAGGAGGTTTTTATGAAAACATATATATATCCGCAGAATCTGAAAGCGGCTTCAAGACTGTGGCTGTGGAGCATAAAGGATTTTCTGATAATATGTATAGGACTGATATTATCGGTTGTGATATTAACGCAGATATGGTCGTTTATACCATTTGGAATAACGGCAATGTTTGCGTTTTTGTCTATACGCATGGAGGAAACAACGATAATGGATTATATATTCTGTGCGTTTAAATTTTTTGTGACATCACAGCAGCTATATTATTGGAGGTAAAGGAATATGAAGAAAGTAAAAAATCAGAGAAAAAAATCAACACAGACATTATTAGGCTTACAGACCTTTGGCAAGTACGGACTGAAAACAGATAGGGCAGAACTTGTGTTTTACAGTGTACAGCCAACAAATATATCGGTATTGTCAGATGAGAATATAGATGTTAAAGTGCATCACTTAATGTCGCTGCTGTCGATGATACCCGAACTTGAATTGATATGTCTGGATAGCTGTCAGTGCTTTGACGCAAACAAGCAGAATATTATTCAAAGAATAGAAGATGAAAAAAATCCACAGATAAGAAAGATACTTGAATCAGATTTGGAGTTTTTAGACAGTATTCAGGTGGAAATGTCTACGGCAAGACAGTTTCTGTTCTGTCTGAGGATAAGCGATAAAAAGGAAGGACAGGTATTTCAGCAGATAAACCGTTCGTCAAAGCTGATAGCCGAACACGGATTTGATGTCAGACAGCTGAAAAAGGAGGATATCAAGCGAATGCTTGCCATATACTTTGAGGTATCAATGAACGGAGAAGATATATCGGATACAGAGGGAGAAGCATATTTGGAGGTAGCGGTAAATGAAAAAATTTAAGAGAAAGCCAAAGGTTTTGACACCGGAACAGGCAGAGGAAATAAGAGTACAGGAGTTTTTTGACAGAATATCACCAAGTACAGTGAAGTTTTTTACAGACCATTATATATGCGGAAACAGTTACAAAAGTGTGTGGGCGGTAAGGGAATATCCGCCGTCAACGGAAGAACAGGCAATACTGTCACACTTAGCAGACCGAAGCGGAGTAACACTTAGAATATACAACAGACTGGTAGACAGTTCGGAACAAAGGCAGATAATACAGCATGCAGCAAGGAGAAACAAGCTGATGACAACGGTAAACGATGTGACCGATTCAATAGAGGCGGAAAACAACTTGAAAGATGTGGTTCAGCTTATAGCAGATCTTAGAAGAAACAAAGAACCGCTTTTGCATACGGCTGTGTTTATTGAACTGAAAGCAAGTGATGAAGAAAAGCTGAAGGTACTGCAGTCGGATATTTTGATGGAGCTTACCCGTTCAAAGATCACGGTGGACAAGTTGGTTTTAAGGCAGAAAGAGGGAATGCTGTCGGCATTGCCGTTCGGACACAATGCGTTCGGAACTTTGTTTGAAAGGGTACTTCCTGCAAGCGCTGTGGCTAATCTGTATCCGTTAAACTATTCAGGCAAAACCGATGAAAAAGGCTTTTATATCGGACGAGATAAATTCGGCACAAATATTCTTGTGGACTTCGATAAGCGGAGTGATGACAAGACCAATGCAAATGTTCTTATTCTCGGAAACAGCGGACAGGGTAAGTCGTATCTTATGAAGCTTGTGCTGACAAATATGAGGGAGTCTGGGAAATCGATAATTTGCCTTGATCCCGAAGCAGAGTATGAGGACTTGACTAATAACTTAGGTGGTACTTACCTTGATCTTATGTCGGGAGAATATATGATAAATCCGTTAGAGCCGAAAACTTGGGGAGAAGCTGAGCGAGATAAGGAATCGCCGGAAGCGTTTAGAAAGGTAACAAGGTTAAGTCAGCACATAAGCTATCTAAAAGACTTTTTCAGAACTTACAAAGATTTTACCGATGCAGAGATCGATACAATTGAAATTATGTTAATGAAGTTGTATGCGAGATTTGATATAGACGATCTTACCAATCTTGATAAGCTGAAAGCCACTGACTATCCTGTTATGGAGGATTTATATAACCTCATTGAAAAAGAATATATGATATTCGACCATGAGAAAAAGCATCTGTATACAGAAGAAAACTTACAGAACATATGTCTGGGACTGCACTCCATGTGCAAAGGAGCGGAAAGCAAATATTTTAACGGTCATACGAATATAAAGGACAGTGAGTTTTTATGTTTCGGTGTGAAAGGCTTAATGGACACAAACAAAAAGCTTAAGGATACCTTGCTGTTTAACATTCTCAGCTATATGAGTAATCAGCTGCTGAGCAGAGGCAATACCGTTGCGGCAATAGACGAGCTTTACCTCTTTTTAAGCAATCTGACTGCTATTGAATATATAAGAAACGCCATGAAACGTGTTCGTAAAAAAGAGTCCTCGATAGTGATAGCTTCACAGAATATCGAGGACTTTCTGCTGCCTGAAATCAAGGAATTTACAAAGCCGCTGTTTTCGATCCCAACGCATCAGTTCTATTTTAATCCCGGAAATATTGAGGTACAGGCGTTTATTGACACACTGCAGTTAGAAATGTCAGAGTATGATTTAGTTAAATATCCTGCAAGGGGTTCGTGTCTGTATCGGTGCGGAAACGAGAGATATCTGTTACAGGTAATAGCTTCCGATCATAAGGCTAATCTGTTCGGTAAGGCAGGAGGAAGATAAACATGAAATATTCTTTAATGTTAGTAGTAAAATGTGGTATAATGATAGGCGATATAAAAACGCTTATTAATTAAGTAAACGAGCATATAATGATCTTAATTTTGATACTTGATTATACTTGTAAAATATAGTATAATAAAATAGAGAAAACAAATTGCATTAAAGGAGGAATCAAACATGACGAATAGAATATATAAAATTTCAGAAATAAAGGAAATTGTTTCGCCTATTGCACAGAAATACGGAGCAGAGAGAATCTATCTGTTTGGTTCTTACGCTAAAGGAGAAGCTACATCTCAAAGTGATATTGATTTGAGAATTGATAAGGGCAAAATCTGCGGAATGCTTGCATTAAGTGGATTAAGAGTTGATTTGCTGGAACAATTTCAGAAAAATGTTGATTTATTAACAACCGGAAGTTTAGACAAGGATTTTTTACGGAGTATAGAAAATGAGGAGGTTCTGATTTATGGGGAAAAGCAGTAAATCAAATAACCAATTACTAAAGCATATAATATCGTATGCAAATCAGATTGATGAAGCAAATCAAATGTTTAATGCTGATAAAAATGAACTTGAAAATAATTCGGTATATAGAAATTCGATTGCTTTATGTTTGCTTCAAATAGGAGAGCTTGCAAACAAATTAACAGATGATTATAAAGAATCAACTGAAGATCAGATACCATGGAAAGCAGTAAGAGGTCTGAGAAATATTGTTGCACATGAATACGGTCATATTGATTGTCAGTCTCTTTGGGAAACGATTCAAACAGATGTACCTGTATTAAAAGAATTTTGTGAAAGAGAGATTGCGTTATTTGAAAAAATAAAGTCTTCGGAATATGAAAAACAATATGAAGATTTAACAGAAACCGAAGAAATGGATTTTGAGATGAAAATGGAATAGGAACATAAATGAAAGCCGCATAATGCGGCTTTTTTTATTGTGCTGAAAAGGAGGGAAAAGCAATGAGTATAACGGCAGGAGCAATAGCCAAAAAGGTAGCGGTGATATTGGCAAAGGATAAGCGGACATGGAAGGTAGTTGGATTTCTAGCAGCGATGATAATAGCCATAGCCTTGCTTCCTGTGATGGTTTTATTGGCAATAGGAAATCAGATTTCATCAGCAGAAACGCAGAATATAGATTATTCTGCATATGTTCAAAATCTGAGCGCTGAGCAGAAATCTCAGCTTTCACAAATGGAATCGGACGGTAAAGCAATTGCAGATGAGCTGTCAAAGCTCGGTCTTAAAACACAGACCGTAAAAGCACAGATGATTTACCTCACCTATTTTGATTCTGTAAAGCAGGGTGAGAATTTTTTTACTGATTACTGTACCTGTTTTAAAGAGAAGGATAATAAAAAGCTGATTGAAAATTTGAATAAGAAGTACGGACTGAAAATCAGCTATGAAGAATTTATGAGATCATATTCTGTGATTGCAAATGTCAGTATTGACAGCAATCTGTTTTTAAATCTTGATGTGAAAAACAACATTGACTTAGCGAGGTGGGCAGAAAACGCATATGCAACTCAATGGGGATATGTTCCTTATACAGACGGAAATGTTCTGACAGAAGAAAAATACAAGGCTCTGAAAGAAAAATACCCAAAGGATATCACAGAAGAATATGATAAGTGGCAAAGCCGAAGAACGACAGATAACTATAACTTACTGAAATCATATCTGTGGTACGACAGCAAAAGCAGAACGATATCAGAGGATAATTATTCGATTTCCGATATGACTGTTCAGGAACTGTATAACTCGGCATCAGTCAAAGGAAGTATGGATAAGCTTCCCGATACAGTCGGTACTGCTGTTATAAACGGCAATATCATTGGAATATATATCGGCGGAGGTAATGTGGTATATGCGAAATCTGTTACGGACGGAGTGGTTAAAGAGTCTGTAAAGAATTCATCATGGAAAGCGTGGTTTGAAATACCGTGGATAGAGTACGGGGAGGAAAAGAATTTTAATAATGAAATTCAGTTTGATGAATATGACAAAGCCAAGAAAAACAATCTGGGACTTGTCCAATGGGCAATTCAAGCTCACGAAAACGGTTGGGGATATGTCTATGGTACATACGGAAATGTTCTTACCGAATCAATACTTCAGGACAGAGCTTCAGTGTTTGGGGGAGAAGTAACAAGCTACATGGACTTTATCCGTTCAAACTGGCTTGGCAAGAGGACGGCAGATTGCGTTGGATTGATTAAAGGATACGGCTGGTATGACAGTAAATCAGGTAAGATAACGGTTGGTTCTAATGGTATGGCAGATGTGGGAGCAAACGGAATGTTTGAAAATGCCAAGGTTAAAGGTACGATAGACACTATACCGGAAGTTCCCGGACTTGCTGTTTGGAGTGACGGTCACATCGGAATCTATATCGGAAACGGAGAGGTGATCGAAGCCATGAATACGCTGAGAGGTGTTACCAGAACCAAGCTTGCAGGACGTGAGTGGACTCATTGGTTGCAGATTCCGTACATCAGTTATGTAGAGAAAAAGGAGAAGAAGTAATGAAAAAGAACGTAAGCATAAGCATTGATTGTGAAAAATTATCGGCGTTGGAAATGTACTTAGGACAGAAAAATTTGAATCTGTCGGATGAGCTTGATAAGTGCATTGAATCGTTGTATCAAAAGAATGTACCTCAGAATGTGAGAGATTTCCTGAAAATGAAAGAGTCAGCCAAGCCGTCACGCAAGACAAAAAATACTGCTCCTGTGGAATCAGAATATCAATCGGAGAAGTAACTCGCCACGTGTCGCACGACAATGCCTTTTGTAAGGCTTTTACAAGGTAGGTGGGGTAAGTTACCCCATAGGTTTGTCGGGGCAAATTTCGGGCATTTGTCGCAAAGTTTGAGAAAGCGAATAGAGGATAGGTTTGATGGAAATCGAACCTTTTTTTGTTTGCTGGTTAAAGTTTTGGCGTCAAAGTTGCCGCCAAAACAATTACAGCAACGGGCAAAGCCCGCTGCTTAGGGGTTTGAGAGAGTCAGATAAATGGAGTCAAAAAGGGAGGTTTGAAAAAATTATGGAGTCAAATTTGCAGAAAAAAAGAGAAAGCTCCGAAGATACGGAGCTTTCCAATGGAGTCACAGAGGAAAAAATCAAATTTCCGCTGTATGTATATCCCGATACAATGGAAAAGGTGGATATGCTGTATAAGTTTGATAACTGCAGTTCAAGAACTGAGTTTATTGAAAAGGCAGTGCGTTTTTACTGCGGTTATCTTCTCAATAAGGAAAGTACGGCAACAGAATTTATTGCACCTCAGCTTGCTTCAATAACAGAGGGTATAGTAAAAGGGAGCGAACAAAAATTATCAAGGTCATTATTCAAGTTGGCGGTTGAAGTGGGAGCATTAACTGATTTGGTAGCGGCGATAAATGAAATAGATGACGATACTCTTCATAAGCTTAGAATTATGTGTGTTGATGAGGTCAAGCGTATCAACGGTATAATTAATTTTGAAAAAGCTGTGAGGTATCAGAGGAGTGATGAGTAATGTCACAGATAATAGTAACAAGCCGATATTTAAAAAGCGGAACTGAAACCAAACGAAAAAATTATACAAGATACATTGCTACTCGTGAAACAGTGGAAACCCGTGAACAGAATATAATTGAAAGAGAAGCTCCTGCAACAGAGAAACAGCAGGAGCTTCTATCTGATTTGCTTAAAGATTTTCCCGAAGCAAAAAAGTATCTGGAATATGAGGATTATAAAAATGATTCCACAGTTGAAAATGCAAGTGAATTGATATCTGCAATAATAGAACGCAATGCAGATGTGATCGGTAACCGTCAGAACTTTGTAGGTTACATGGCAATGCGTCCTGGAGTTGAAAAAAGAGGCTTCCACGGTTTATTCAACGATAAGGACGAACCTATTATTTTAAATCAGGCAGCAGATGAAATTGCAAATCATCCGGGGAATGTCTGGAGCCATGTTGTGTCGCTCAGACGAGAGGATGCAATTCGTCTGGGATATGATAATTCAGATAGGTGGCGTGACTTAGTGAAAAGACATATCTCGGATATATCAGAAGCACAGCGTATCCCGTTATGCAATCTGAAATGGTATGCCGCTTTCCATGACACAACACACCATCCTCATATTCATCTGCTTGTATATTCTACAAATGTAAAACAGGGATTTTTGACTAATCGGGGAATAGATAAAATTCGTTCGGTATTTGCAAATGATATTTTTTATGACGATCTGCAGTCTATATATCAGGCGCAGACGATCAGGCGTGATGAATTGAAAGCAGAGTCAAAAAAGTATGTTGAAAATTTACTGAAAGAAATTACTGAGGGAGGTTTTGAAAATGCTGAACTTGAGAAGCTGATAAAAGTTTTACATATGCAGTTAAAAAGCTGCAAAGGCAAAAAAGTATACGGATATCTTCCATCCGAAGTAAAAGAAACAGTCAATGCAATTTTCAAAGAAATATCAAAGGACAAAAGCATTCACTCTTTATATGAAAAATGGTGCGAGCTTGAAAGACAGAAGTACAAAACCTATACACAAAAAGAAAAAGAATTTCCACTGCTATATGAAAATAAGGTTTTCCATTCGGTAAGGAACAGTATAATAGGTCAGGTTTTAAATATGGATTCACTGACCGGATTTTTTGATTACATACAACCCGAACCTATAGAGATTACAACCGATGAAGATATTCCTCCTCCAATCGATGATATTGTAGGCGATTTCAATTGGAGTGATAATACCATAGAGTTTAATACTGTAGATTTTGAATCAGACAGCCATTACTATATCAAGTGGAGTACTACATACAAAGAAGCCTGTAAAATTATTTATAATAAAAAATCCGAGAAAAAGGATTATGAGAAAGCCGAACAGCTTTTAATAGCCGAAGCTGATTCGGGGAATGTGCTTGCGGTGCATGACTTGGGAAAGCTATACTCCACAGAAAAGCTCGGCGAAAATGACGAGGCAAAATCATATAAATATTATGAAGAAGCATTGCAGGGATTTACTGAGATAGAACCCAATGCTGATTTTATGGTTCCTTATGAAAATGTATATCAAAAACCGGTGGATATGCGGTCTTATGTCCGGTATCGCATAGGCAAAATGCATTGCTATGGTTTAGGAACACAGCAGGACTATGAAAAAGCGTTTGAATGGTTTTTAAAATCAGCAGAGGAGGGTAACAGGTTTGCTCAGTACAGTCTGGGCAATCTGTATTACTATGGAAACGGCGTGGAAAGAGATTTGTCGCAGGCGTTTTTGTGGTATCAGAAATCATCTTCGCAGGGACAGCCTTATGCTTCTTACTCCATTGCACAAATGTACAATAAGGGTGAATATGTTACTAAAAATGAAGATACAGCTCAAAGATATTACAAATCCGCATTGTCCGGTTTTCTTCAACTTGAAAGTAAGAATCAGACTGATGATAACCTGTTTTATAAAATGGGAACTATGTACAAAAACGGTCTGGGTACTGATATTGATATGGATAAGGCGATTAATTATTTCATGCGTTCGGCGGAGCTGAATAATACAAATGCAAAGAGGACATTGGCACTTGAATATATCTCAGGAAAGCACTTGGAACTGGATATAGAAAAGGGACTTGAAATGCTTACAGAATGTGCGGACAGCGGAGATACGCTTTCCTGTTACAAGCTTGGGAAAATATATTTTAAAGGTGAGATAGTGTACAAGGATTTAAATATGGCTGAAAAGTATCTTTTAAAAGCTGCTGAGAATTGCACTATACTCACTTGGAAAGCTGTACCTTGAAGAAAACTGCCTTGATAAAGCAGTGGAGTATTTTGATAAAGCTGTTCAGTATGATGAGGTTAAACCGTATGCCGAATATTCTCTGGCGAAAATTATATTGGATAATAACCCGTACCATGATTCAGAAAAAGCCGTAAGTCTTTTGGAATCAGCTGCTATGGAAAATGATTGGGCTTCGTTTTTGCTAGGCAGATTGTATTTATACGGCACAGACGATATTCAAAAGGATAAAGAAAAAGCGCTGGAATGGCTTGAGCTATCGGCGGAACAGGGGAATGAGTATGCACAAAATATGATTGATAATATTCATAGCTTTGAAAATGCTGTAGTAGCCAATACAATATTCGGTTTGTTTGTAAATTTAAGCAGATGCATAGCCGATGACTATAACCGGAAATACAAGTCAAACAGAATGTCTGCCGACAGAAAGCTAAGGCGTATTATTCAACAGAAAAAACAAGCTCTCGGTCTCAAAGAAGAACATCTTCAAAACCAAGAGCTGCATTAGTGTAAGCGCAATAGGCCCTGCGTCACTGTGACACGGGAAAGTTAAGTAGAAAATAGAATATATATATTACAAAGAGAAGAATAATATATTTATCTTTTAATTAACCGAAGTGTGTATAAGGGAAGGTGGGGTATTGTGAAGAATAGAAACAGCCTTGTCTGTATCGGTTATCCAATCTTCTATCTGCTGTTTTTCAAGTACGACAGGCATGCGGTGATGAATACTGCTTACAGATGAATTTGCAGATGTGGTTAAAATAATAAATCTCGGTTCGTCTTTAAAAAAGTTATAGAAACCTGCCATATACAGAGCGTTGCTGCCTTGAATGTTAAACAGATATTTTTGCTTAGATTTGTCCCATTCATAAAACCCTGTGCTCGGTATAACGCATCTGCGATTTAATAAACTGTCTTTAAAAGTTTTCTTTTCTTCTGCTGTTTCAGCTCTGGCATTAATAATAACGCCTTTGTTTCTGAAATTAGGAAACCCCCATTTGTATGGAACAGGAGTAACGGATGAGTTTTGCTCGACTAAAACCGGAGCTGTGTTTGTCGGAAAGATTTCGCCTGATTTTACATCTATTTGACCGTATTTGCTTTTGATCAGTTTAATAATTTCAGAAATATCACGGTTATATTCATCGTCAAAAAATAAGCTGTATCTTCCGCACATTATCCCTTTGCCTCCACAAACCATCGAGGTTCTTCATAAAACAAATATGATTCCTGACCGAGAATCCTGCAAGTGTAACGCATACCGATACCGCCTGCTTTTAAACTTGCGGCTCTTCTTTTGTCAACAACCTTGTCAATTGTATAAACCGTACCGTCTTCCCAAGTTACAGACAGCGGAGTAATATTTCCCTCTGTATCAAATTTTGCTGTTACTTCAACATAAACCTTGCGTATCATTATATCACTTCCTGTATTAGTATTTCTTTTAAAGGAATGGATATACTAAGAAAAAAGGAGAGTGTTACAATGGCAGTATCACATAGGGGAGCTATTTCATTCGGTTTAGTCCATATTCCCGTTGGGTTATATACGGCAACACAGGATAACGATATACACTTTAATCAGTTGTGCAGAGAGGACGGAAGCAGAATTAAATACAAGAAAGTCTGTGCTTCCTGCGGAAAAGAAGTATCGGCAAAGGATATCGTTAAGGGATTTGAATATGATAAAGACAAGTTTGTAATTATGACAGACGAGGACTTTGAAAAAGCCAAGTCCGAAAAGGACAAGACAATTCATATTCTGCACTTTACGGATTTAAATTCAATCCGACCTATTTTTTATGATAAAACATATCATGCTATTCCAGAAGCCGGAGGGGACAAAGCGTTTGAGCTTTTGAGAAAAGCCATGAAAGACGAAAATAAGGTTGCAATTGCAAAAACAGTCATGGGAACAAAGGAAAAATTGCTTACGCTTATTCCAACCGATGACGGAATATTGATTGAAACCATGTTTTTTGCAGATGAGGTAAAACAAGCACCGAAAGAGCCTGTACATCCCGAAGTGAATGAAGCCGAACTTACTATGGCAAAAACTCTTATAAACACAATGGTCAAGGACTTTGAGCCAAGCTTGTACAAAGACGAATATCAGGTAAAACTGAGAGAGATTATTGAACAGAAAATTGCAGGAAAGGATATTACAGCTTCTGCACCCGAAGTACAGGTAAACGCTATTGATATTATGGAAGCTCTAAAGCAAAGTCTAGTACAAGCAGGGAAAAATAATGACTGATATATGGGAAATCAAAAACATTAAGCCAATGCTTATCAGTACAGAAGGAGAGCCTTTTGACAGTGATGAATACATCTTTGAACTGAAGCTTGACGGTGAACGGTGCATTGCATATCTTGACAGCGATAAAACGGTATTGAAAAATAAGCGAAACATTTTAATGCTGCCGAAAGTACCGGAGCTTGCAGAGATTCATAAAAATACAGGCGTCCGCTGTATTCTCGACGGAGAGCTTGCGATTATCAAGGACGGCAAGCCGGATTTCTTTGAAATACAAAAACGAAGTATGATGAGCAATCCCATAAAAATCGATATGGCGTCAAAAAAATATCCAGCCTGTTTTACTGCATTTGATATTTTGTACTACGAGGACAGACAGGTAACGGACTTGCCGCTGACAGAACGCAAAGAGCTTTTGCAAAAGGCCGTAAAATCAGAGGACAGCAGATTTGCCGTATCAAGATACATCAAAAAAAACGGTACTGCATTTTACGATCTTGCCAAACAGCAGGAACTGGAGGGCATCGTTGCAAAACGAAAGGACAGCAGATATTATTTTGACCGTAGAACAAAGGACTGGATAAAAATAAAATACCTTAAAGATGATGATTTTGTTGTTCTGGGGTTTGTTCCGAAAGAAAACAGTATGAACAGCATTATTTTAGGACATTACAAAAACAATCAGATTATTTATAAAGGTCATGTGACTTTAGGAGTAGGCGGAGAGTCATTTAGAAAAATCAAATCTCTTGATGAAACAAGCTGTCCGTTTACGGAAATGCCAAAGGGTAATGAAAATGCTGTATGGTTAAAACCCGAACTGGTCTGTACAGTAAAATATATGATGAAAACCGAAAATGGCGGAATGCGTCAGCCAGTGTTTAAGGGACTGAGAGATGATAAATCACCGAAGGAATGTATAGATAAAATTACTTGAAATGCACATACTAAATACAGATTGGAGTTGATAAAAATGGCAAAGGATTCACAGCTTGATCCGAAACCTATCAGAAAAATGAAAGCAAAAGGCGGTCATACAATGGCCGAAAGTGCGCTTGACGGTGAGAGCAGAAATAACAAAAAGCAATCAGGCTGCCGTCATAAATGCGGCAATGATAAGTAAAAAATCAGGAGTGTTTTTCAGCGCTCCTGTAATTTATTAGTTAAAAAAACTCATAGGATGAATAATATGGTCGTTTCTAGGATCAAGATTTGATAGTTCTGTATCACAAAGCATCATGCCTTTTTGGACAGAGAAATGTCCGAATCTGTTGCGAAGAGTATCCATAGCAGTTTCAAGTTCTTCCTGCTTTTGAAGTTTTGCAACATCCGGGAGCAAAGAAAGCTGAACGAAATCAACAGGCTCTAGACCGCATGCTCTGACGCTAAGACTTCGAATTGGTTTGCCGTTGGTGTGTTTTTTGAAAAGTGAGAAAGCAAGTTCAAATATGGACTTAGCTGTTCTGTTTGGTATTTCAAGCTTTCCTTGTCTTTCAAACCATTCAAGCTCGTTGTCACGAATGCCTATTTGAACAGTTCTGCAGATAAAACCGTATTCACGAAGTCGTGCCGAAACGCTTTCGCATAAAACCATAAGCGTTATCCGTATGTCTTCGTCAGTAATCAAATCTCTTGGAGCAGTTGTGCTGTTGCCAACAGTTTTTATCATGGACTTAGCACCGATGTTGGAAACAGGGGAAGTATCAAGACCATTAGCAAACTGCCAAAGTACAACTCCCATTTTACCTAACCAAAATCGAAGATTATCGGGATTTGAATTTGCGAGATCGCCTATTGTAAAAATACCCTTGCGTTTCAATTTTGCATGAGTTGCTCGTCCTACATAAAGAAGTTCCTTAACAGGCAAAGGCCATACTATTTCTTTAAATTGATTGCTTTCTATAACGGTGGTAGCGTCAGGTTTATTCATATCAGAACCGAGCTTTGCAAAAATCTTATTGAAAGAAACTCCGACAGAAACTGAAACGCCTAACTCAAATTTAACTCGCTTACGTATTTCATTTGCAATATCCTCTCCCGAACCGAAAAGCATTGTACTTCCCGAAACATCAAGCCAACACTCATCAAGCCCGTATGGTTCGACTTTATCTGTGTATTCGGAATATATTTCACGGATCAGCTTTGAATGCTTCATATACAGATCGTAATGGGGAGGAACAAAAACAATATCGGGACACTTTTTCTGAGCCATCCACATAGGATCGCCTGTCTGAACACCATAGGATTTGGCTTCGTAATTTTTAGCTAAAACTATTCCATGACGAGCTTCGGGATCGCCAAGTACGGCAAGTGGTTTTCCTCTGTATTCAGGGTGATACAGGCATTCAACAGAAGCATAAAAATTATTTAAATCGGAATGGAGTATAATTCTTTCTTTCATAAAATCCCTCAAATTTAAAACATATGTTCCAACTTATTATACCACCGATTTTATGTGAAGTATACAGGTAATGTAAGGTAAATATTATCTTTATGCTGTTTAAATTATTTGGAAAAAAATTAAAAATTTGACATAAAAAAGTATATTTGTTAAAACACTTACATTACATAATATGTAATGAAAAATAATTATATTGAAAGGTGAGGAGAATGAAAAAAATCAAAGGAAGGGTAATCAGTCTGCTGACAGTAACAGCGTTGATTGCTACAGGTACAGTACCGCAGGCATTTGCTGAAGCAGGAAAAGAAAGCAGTACGACTAAAGTAATTACAGATTATTCGTCTACTAAACAGAATACAGCAGAAGAAGAAGAACAGGTGTATATCACAAGCGAACTGGAGGATTTAAGAACAAGATACAGTAAAACATACGAGCAGTCAGACGGAAGTATGGCAGCAGTGGTTTCAGCTGCTCCTGTTCATTTTTATGACGAGGAAAAAGAGGAATGGGAAGAATACGATAACCGTCTTGCATATTGGACCATAGTCAATAATCTGGACACAAAAAGGCGAAAAGAAAAAAGATTAAAGTAAAGATTTTTCAAAATGAATGGG